>JAGFJJ010000059.1 GCA_024102815.1 Phycisphaerae bacterium | reverse complement strand
GAATGGGGGGCGCGGCCTTGCGCCCTGTCGGACGATGCTTGCCGATTCCCTTGAAGGGCACGACGGGGCGGCCGTTGATTTCCTGGGGAACTGGGCGGCCGAGCGCATTTGCGACGAGTTCTTCGACCAATTGTGTCATGCGGATTCCGATCTCAGGTTTATTGCAGCAGCGCCATCTCTGCGAGCTTCACGACGCGCTGGGCACGTTTCACAACCGGCGGGTCGATCATCTTGCTGCCCAGGGCCACGACCCCGAGCCCCTTCGCCTGAGCGTCCTCAAAGGCGGCCACGATCTTGCGGGCTTTCTCCAGTTCTTCCGCTGCCGGAGCGAAGGCCTCGTGAATTACGGAGATCTGCCGTGGGTGGATGCAGCCCTTGCCGTCGAAGCCCAGCGATTTCGCCTCGAGCACACTGGCACGAAGGCCGTCCATGTCGGACACGTCAGAGAAAACGGTGTCGATAGGCTGGACGCCCGCCGCGCGGGCCGCGTTGACCACCTGCGAACGCATCCAGAAACTCTCACGACCTTCCAGCGTGCGCTGCGTGCCGATGTCGGCCGTGTAGTCCTCCAGCCCGACGGCCAGTGCAATCACGTTGGGACTGGCGGATGCAATAGCGAAGGCGTTGATCGCACCCTTGGCGCTCTCGATAATGGGCATGAGGAAGACTGTCCGCGTCGCGCCGTCCTTAGATCCCGCGCTGCCGAGGATCGCGGTGATGCGTTGATCCACGGCGCGAACCTGCTCGGCCTCTTCCACCTTGGGAATCAGCACCACGTGCAGATTGTGGGGGATAACGAAATCTAGATCGACCAGTCCGCGCTCGCCCTGGTTGATGCGGACCATGCGTTCGGCGCCGTAGAAATTCAGCGTGCGCAGAGCATTGCGGACGAGAATTCGGGCCGCGTCCTTCTCCGGGGGAGCAACGCTGTCCTCCAAATCGAGGATCACGCCGTCGGGACGATGCAGGCCGGCGTTGAGCATGAATTTCGGCTCGTTGCCCGGCAGATAAAGGCGCGACCGGCGGAAGCGATCGCGCCGCGTGGGATAATCCGTTCCGTTTTTCCACGGCGGCAAGTAGCCTTGTCCGACCTTAGTCCCGAGTCGTCGGACGGCCGCTTCGATCCGGGCGGCGATGACGAACGGTAGGGCCCCGGCGTCTTCGACTTCGACCCGTGCGTGCTTGAGTCCCAGCGCCGCGACAACTTCGCCGACCTGCGCGCGGATCGCCTCGCCGTACATCGTCTCGACCTTGGTTCTCACGTCGAGCTCGATGCCGCCGGTATCACGGCGCTGAATGTTCACCCAGCAATCCGAGCGAACATCCGGACCTCTTCTCCCAGCCGACGCCGTGCCTGATGCTGTCTCAACGCTTGCCACCACAGCCTACGTGCACCTCTTTCCTATTGCCTGTCGCCTGTTGGCTTTTCTCATTTGTCTGACACTGTCAGTTTCATCAACTCGCCGACGTTCGCCAGATTTTCCAGCGAGAAGATCGCTTTGCGGAGCGCATCACGTCGCGCCGCGGACATCACCGGCTCCGCCAGGGCGTCGAACTTCACCTTGAGCTCATCGTCGGTCATCGGATCACGCGGATCACCCTTGGGAACGTCCAACTGATGAACGTGTTTCTTGCCGTCCACGGTTGTAATGGTCACGCGCGTGCATTGCTTCGCCGGGAACGCCTTCTCGAACTCCGCGTTGGCTACGACCTTGACCTTTTTCATCTGCGCCCGCAGACGCTGGTCCCAGAGCTTGTTCTCCTTGAATTCCAGCGGGGTGACCCGGCCCTCTGCGACCGCCGCGGCGATGCAATACGGCAGACTGTGATCGGCCGACTCCTTGCTCTGCGGATCGTACTTCGCGGGATCGGACAGGATGTCGGCCGCGCGGGCGATGCTCTCGATCAGAACGTTCTCCACGTTCTCGGCCTTCAGGTGATGCTCGTGCATGATGTGCAGCGTAGCCGAAACGGGCGAGTGCATGAGCGCCTCGATCGGATAGGACTTCATGCCGCAATCGCCGATCATGAAGCGCTGGCCAAGCTGGTCGGTAATCCAGCTCATGTCCCACTCCTTGCCGAGGCAGTGAGTCATGCCCTCCTTGCCCTCGATGACGCCTTCCGGACCTGTGTAGCCCTTCTGGGCGAGCAGCGCCGCTTCCACGCCCGCCCGCGTGGCCATCGGGCTCACCGTGTTCTTCATCATGGTGAGCTTGCCCGCGACGGCGCAACCCAGGGTGAACGTACGCACGCTGGCAATGCCGATGGCATGCTGCATTTGCTCCCAGGAGAGCCCCAGCATGCGTCCCGCGACGACCGGAGCGCAATAACCCATCAACGTCGCGTGATGCCAGCCACGCTCGCGGATGCCGGGCACGGCGATGTGACACACACGCATGCCCATTTCGTAGGCGAGAATGATGCCGACAATCAGGTCCTTGCCGCCGAGTCTCGCCCGCTCCGCCAGGGCCAGCGGCGCGGAAAGCAGGTCTGAGGGATGGGACGGATCCTGCTTCCAATAGATGTCATTGTAGTCCATCGCACGGATCATCAGGGCGTTGACCATGGCAGCATCAACTGGGTTCATGCGATCCCCGGCGCCGATGACGGTACACGGCCCGCTCCCTTTCATCTCCCGCAGGTAATCAAGGAAAATCTTGACGTCGTGCGTCTGAAACCCGCCCAGCCCGCAGCCGATCGTGTCGTACAGGAAGCGCTTGGCCGCGTTGACCGCATCCGGCGGGATGTCCTCGTATCGAAGCGAAGTCGCCCAGCGTGCGATGGTCTCGGTAATGGTCGGCATGCTACTTTCCTCTCTTGCCCAGGGCGCAGGCGATATCGAAATCGATGAAATCCGCGTGATGGAAGATGATGGACTCGATCGTCCGCTGCACGTGATCGCCTTCCTTGGAGTGCGTGGCGACGATGTGCATGACTTCATCCGGCAGGCCGTGCTTCCAGCACATGCCCACGCCGCTGAAGGGATGCCGCAGCATGTCACCCCGGTGCCCCTTGGCCGGCTTGCCGTCCTTGCGGACATACTCGATCGGTTTGCCCACGTCCGCCAGCAGCGCCCCGGCCACGAGGTGGTCGTGGTGGATCGGCACGCGCGTACCCCACATTTCGTTGAGCACCACCTCGACAACCAGGCACATGCGCACACAGGAGCGGACGTGCTCGATGAAGTTCATCTTGATATCGCCGGCCAGCAACGTGAAGGGAATCTTCTCCAGCTCCGCGGGTTTCCAGCCGCCCGCGGTGATGGCGTCCTCCCACACGGCCAGCACCTTACCGCGCAGCTCCGGATCGTGAATCTCGTTGATCTCGGGAAGCAGCCTTTCAATTTCCTGACGCATGTTCACCTCTTCGATGAGAATGCGGGAGGCCCAGCAAGGGAACCGCGCCCGCTACTGCTGAATCTGCCGCCGAATCACCTCTTCGAATCCGCCTTGCACGACCAGTTCCTGGGCCACTTCGCCCAGCGGGGAGAAGCTGTACGTATTGTTCGCCCCATCCGAATTAGCAATCTCCAGCCTCGACGCCTGGAAATCCACCTTGGCCGACCAACTCGTGCGGATCGTCAACGCCTTGTTCGTTGCGAACGCCTTCTTCAGATCCTCGACGAGTTGCGGGCACTCGATGACCACGTACCCGTTGTTGAACGCGTTGCGCTTGTAGGTCTGCGAATACGACCCGGCGATGAGCATCTGGATTCCGCGGAACTTCAATGCCGTCGCCGCCTGCTCGCGCGAGGAGCCGGAGCCGAAGTTGAACCCCCCGACCATGATGTCGCTCTTGCGGGCAATCTTCTGGAACTCGGGGTCGTAGTTGAGCATGGCCACCGCACCCATCTCGTCTGGTGACATTCCTTCCTTGTAGGTGTAGTCCTTGCCGTAGATACCGTCGGTATTGAGGTTGTCCTTGGGAATCCAGAGCAGCTCGCCTTCCATCGATTTCGGGAATCCCTCGATGATCTTCACGGAAGTCGTGCTTTGCGCCGGCTCTGTCGCAACACGCACCCGGCACTGCTTGCGAAGCTCCTCGACCGATCCGTCCCCGCCCAACTCGCCCGGTGCGGAAATGCGCCCTTCCACCGCCGATGCCGCCACAACCGCGGGACTGGCCAGATAGACCTGCGACTTCGGCGATCCCATCCGGCCCTTGAAGTTGCGGTTCGTGGCGGAGATGCCCACCTCGCCATCCGCCAGCACACCCTCTCCCAGCCCGATGCATGGACCGCAACCGGGCGGCAGGGCAATCGCCCCCGCATCCACCAGCGTCTGCCAATGGCCCAGCCGCTTGGCTTCCTCTTCGACTTCGCTCGACGCCGCAGCGATGTAGAACTTGACATGCGGCGCGATGTGATGGCCGTCCACGATCATCGCTGCCTCAACGAAATCGGCGAGGCGCCCGTTGACGCAGCTCAACAAGTAGGCCTTGTCGACCTTGACGTTCTTTCTCTGGATTTCCGGCAGCGGCGCGATGGTCTTTACTTCATTCGGGCCGGCAACGAAGGGAACAACCGCACCAAGATCCAGTGTTAAGACCTTGGCATAAAACGCATCTGCGTCAGCCTCCGGGAGTTCGGACTCGATGCGTTCGATGAGCTCCGGCGTGATCCGCGGATGTTGGTCGCCTCGAGCCTGCATTACTTCGTAGCGCGACGTCAAGTAATCGCGCGTCGTCTTGTCGTACGGGAAGACGCCGGCCAGTGCCCCCCACTCGGTGGTCATGTTGGCGATGGCCAGACGTTCATCCATGCGCAGGTGCGCCACCCCGGGACCGGTGAACTCCACGCAGCAGTTGAGCACGTCGTCCTGATTGAACACGCCGCAGAGGGTGATGATAACATCCTTGCCCGAGACCCCGGGACGCAATCGGCCGGTCAACTCCACCTTGACGATGTCCGGCACCTGCCACCACGTTCGTCCGGTCGCCCAAATCGCCGCCGCATCCGTTCGAACCACGGGCGTTCCCAGTGCCGCCATCGCTCCGTACAGATTGGAGTGCGAGTCCGAACCGACGACGAACATCCCCGGAAGCGCAAAGCCCTCCTCCACCATTACTTGATGTCCGATACCGCGACCGGCCGGGTAAAACGCGATCCCGTGACGCTTCGCAAACGCCTCGATATCCGCATACTTGCGGAGGTTCTCCTCGCTGTGGTTCTGGATGTCGTGGTCGATGGCGAAAACCGGCTGGGTGCGGTCGAAAACGCCCTTCGCCCCCATGCTCTCGAACTTGGGAATCACGGCCGAGGTGTTGTCATGCGTCATGATGTGGGCGGGTTTGACGGAAAGGAAGTCGCCGGCATGAACTTCGTGCCCCGCTTCAAGTCCGACCGCGTAGCGCTGGGCAATCTTCTCAATCAGCGTCTGTGCCATAAAGCTGACTCTCCGACCGTTGTACTCAGTTATTTGTTCTGAGGCTTCTACAGCTTTTTCAGAATCGCGTCCGTCATCTGCGTGGTCGCCGCCGCTCCCTGCCCGATGACTTTGGCCCCACCGGCAAGGCGCATCATGTCGTACGTGCGCACTCTGCCTTCGGCGATGACCGCCGCCACCGCCTTGCGGATCCGGTCCGACTTCTGCTGCTCGCCCAGATGATCCAGCATCATGCACGCGCTGAGGATCATGGCGATGGGATTGACGATCGGCGGATTCAGCATCTCGTACTTTGGCGCCGAGCCGTGCGTGGGCTCGAATACGGCCACCTCGCGCCCGAGGTTGGCGCTGCACGCGAAGCCTAGCCCCCCCACCAGTCCCGCGAATCCATCGGAGACGATGTCGCCGAACATGTTGCCCGACACGATGACGCCGTAGTCCTCCGGATTCTTGGTGAGCCACATCATCTGGGCGTCGATGTTCGTGTCCCAGAGCTGGATGTCGGGGTAATCCGAGTGAACCGCCTGCGCCTCGGCCAACATCATGCCCGACGTCTCGCGGATAACATTGGGCTTCTCACATACCGTCACCGAGCGATACCCGAATTTCTTGGCATACGCGAAGGCCTCGTTGACGATTCGACGGCAGGCCGCGCGGGTAAAGATCCGCGTCGAGACGGCCAGGTCCTCGCCGGGAACATTCTTGAACGGCTTCATTCGCGGATGAAGCTCCAGGGCCTTGCGAACCTCCGCCGGCGGATTTGTCCACTCCACGCCGACGTAGAGACCTTCGGTATTCTGCCGGAAGATCACCGCGTCGACCTTGGGCTCCTCGAAGCCCTTTCCGGACTGGTCTCGTCGAATGAAATTCAGCGGGTTGCCGGGAAACGAAAGGCAGGGGCGGATGCAGATGTCGAGGTTGAAATGCTGCCGCATCTTCACGATGGGACTGGCGTAGTCGTAGCCCTTGTCGCGCAGCGCCGGCGACAGTTCCGCCGCAGCCGCCTTCTTCGGCTTGGAGGTAATCGCCCCGAACAGGCCGAACTTGTGCCGCTCGAGCAGCTCGATGGTGCGGTCGGGCAACGCATTCCCTTCCTTGCACCAGAAATCCCAGCCGATGTCGCCGTGCACATAGTCCGCCTCGAAGCCCACAGCCTCCAGCACGCGCAGCGCTTCCGGAAGGACCACTTTGCCGATTCCGTCTCCCGGCATGGTCACCACGGTCCGCTTGGCCATCTTGGGTTCTCCTTGAAGGAATGTTCTCGACCGACCCGCGCAGGCGCTCTTCCGCGTTCTCCGGGATACGCCGTACCTCCCAGCGGAAGTCATAACCGGCGGGTTGCCCGTCGCAAAGCGCGCTAGAATAAACTCCGCCCAGCAAGTTTCGTGCCGAGAGAATTCCGAGGCCGCTCAGTTGTCCGTTACAGACGCCTACGGCGCACTTGGACAGGGAAGGCTGATCTTCTCGCCCAGCCAGGGATCGAACGCGCCAACGCCGTCCAGAAGGCTGACGAGCGTGGACACGTCGCTTGCATCAGCCGCACCCGAGCGATTGATATCCGTGGCGTAGTCCGGAAGCGGGCTGACGTCATTCAGATCATCAATCAGGGCGATGACGTCATATGCGTTGGACATGCGACTTCCGTTGACGTCGCCCGGAAGGAACCCCAGGCAGAACTCGTCCCCACTGGACGTGAAGCCGACGCAGGTCCAGTCGTTCGTGGGAATGATGGAAGAGAAATTGACCGTCGCCACGGCGCCGGCACCCCCGACGCTGGAGATCGCCAAACCGGATGTGATCGAGAAATCTCCGGCCGACAAGGTGGAGACGTCGCATTCGGCGTTAAAGTCGAACTGAATACTGTTCCAGCCCTGCAGGGCAACCTGGTTGTTGCTTGGGTGTGGCTGCCGGGCATCAATGGCACAATTCGGCGGGTCGCTCGAGATGACCGCCGAGCAATCGCTGCCCCCTCCTACGACGATCGTAGCCGGAATGAAGGTCTGGATGGGGATGTCCTTGACATCGTCATCGGCCATGTAGGTCGAGAGCGGATCTTCAACGAAGCCGATCGTGTACGTGCCGGCCGCGCCCTCCGGGATATCCAGGATCAACGTGCCGAGGTAGTGATTTGTTCCCTCATCGAGCGCGCCTTGTGGAGAGGACCTCACCGCCACGAACTCGTATGACAGACCAATATTGAAATTCACCGCCGTGATAGGGGAGTTGGCGTATAGTACGAACGCCGGATTTGGCACGCAGGGACCATCGGCCGGGTCGATCGCAACGCAGGGAGTCTCCCCGCTGGCAGGAGTCCCTGGAGACGGGCAGCCCGGTCGCCCACTGAAAAAACAGACCTGACTCGCAATGTAGCCGCCGTGGCTCTCGGTGGAAGTGCCGAACTCAATCGGCAGCAAGGGCGTGCCCGACCCGCTGGAGAAACCGTTGTCACCGTCAATCTTCGCACCGGCGGTGCCAAGAAACGTGTTGGGAACGACGCTGTCCCAGCCGTACATGAGGATGTGCAATTCCACTTCGACGCCGGCGCCGCCGGTGGGAATCTGTATTTCGTTGCCGTTGATTACGCTCGGACCCGTACTGCCGACCGGACGCAGCTCGGCAGTCTGTCCGATTGCGGGCGCAACGAATACGGCTAGAAACAGGCCAACCCTGGCAAAGCTGAATTTCATCACCCCAACCCCCATGATGGTAAACCCTCGCCGATCTTATACAGTTGGCTACGCTATTTCCATCCGGGCTCGTAACGGCGTCATCGGGGATCGCCGGATCGGGACACCCGTCGGATTTGCCTGATAGCGAGGAAGTTTGCCGCTTGGTGAGAACCTCCGTACACCGATAACCGTTATTGCTTTACCTATGCCGCGTCGGATCGCCGCCATCCTCAATCCCATTTCCGGGCGCAGGAATATGATTCCTGTGGTCCGCGAGGTCGGTCGCATTATCGAACGCAACGGAGGGACCTTTGCCATCGAGACAACGCGTTCCGGCGGCCATGCCACGGAATTGGCGGCCACCCTGCAACGGCAGAGTGACGGAATTCTCGTCGTCGGCGGCGACGGAACCGCCTGCGAGGTCATCAACGGACTGAACGGGTGCGCGTCCCCCTTGCTCCTGCTCCGCACGGGAACGGAAAACCTACTGGCGCATGAGCTCATGATGCCGGCTGAACCCAATGATGTCGCCATGACCCTTCTGTTCGGCGAGCCCTTTCCCGTGGACATCGGAACGATGAACGAGCGGCGATTCCTGGCGGTCGCCGGCGTCGGGTTTGACGCCGAGTGTGTCGTACGCATGTCGCGCATCCGTACCGGCCACATCACGCGAGAGGATTATTTCTGGCCGATCTGGCGTACGTTCTGGGGACATCGCTTTCCGGAGCTCTCAGTCGAGGTGGACGGCAAGCCGGTATTTCGCGGCCGAGGTATCGCACTCGTGGGTGTCATTCGCACCTACGCGGCGGGATTGGACATTCTCTCCCGGGCGCGCTTCGACGATGGACTACTGGACGTCTGCGTGATGCCTTGCACCGGGCGGCTGGAGCTCCTCGGGCATGCCGCCCGGGCCTCACTGCGCAGGCACATCGGACGGGGAGGGGTTATCTATCGCCAGGGTCGCCGGGTTCGGGTCGCCTCACCCGATTCTGACGTGCCCGTGCAGGTCGACGGCGACTACGCAGGCACGCTGCCGGCGGTGTTCGAGTCGGTACCCCGCGCAGCTTGTTTCCTCCGGCTTGGCGTCAGACGAGAGGGAGGAAACCTCTGAAAACCCCGGTCGGGTTGACGGCGCCCCCCGGAGTTCGAACAATCCCGTTCGATATCGATTCGGGCCGAATTGATCCGCCGATTGCTCAAAGGAAACCTGTCAGCGACCACAAGCACCGGTCCGGCCGGTCGCGACAGGCGAAGGCCCGTGCCCGCATCGGGAGAACATGCTTTGGCATCAGGGCCCCGAATCATCCGCGTCTGGATTGAAACCGGATGCATCGTCTGCGACGCCTGCGCGTCTGTTGCTCCGGATGTTTTCGATGTCCGGGAAGACGGTTGCGTCATTCGCGCGGAAGCGCATTCGGAAGCGTTCCTTGCGCCACGCAGCCAGGCGATTTCGGATGCAGCAATCGAGTGCCCGGTTGAAGTGATCAGCATCGAGCAGGCCGCGGAGTAACCCGCAGGTAACTCGCAGCGCAAAACGCGGTGTTTGAGCTTCCGGCCCGCCGGATCGACTTGCCGAAGGCCAGACGATTCCGTAGAAAAACACGCTTTCAGCAGAAGTGTTCCGCCCCAGGAGTATGGATCAATGACTCGCGGTGCCATTGTCGTTGCAATATTCGGCATGATGCTGTCCGGCGCCGGGCAGGTGGTTTGGGCCCAGGCTTCTTCGATCGAAGGAAAAGCGATTTTTGCCGGCGACCCGTCGCAGTACCCGAGAGAATTCGTCTCAGCCACATCCGACAAGGGATGCGGTGAGGGAGCGGCCGTCAAGGAGGATGTCTTCGTCAATCCGACGAAGCCGCCGACGCTCCGTAACGTCGTCGTATCGGTTCGGCAGGGACTGGGACGAACGGTCTTTTTCCTACCCAAGGATGAGGTTCGGATGACCATCCAGGATTGCCGATTCGTGCCTCATGTTGTCGATCTGAACGAAGGCCAGCCGTTGCGGTTGGTCAACATGGACAACCAGACGCATAAGATCCGGATCCTGGCTTCCGTGAATGAGGCGACAGAAATTGAACTTCCGGGCAAGGAGGCGGGCGGCAAGGACGTGGTCCTGACCTTCAAGGCGGAAGCGCCGATTCAACTGGTGAACGCGGAGCACCCCAACCTGACGGCATTCGTCAGCGTATTCGACCAGCCGTTCCATGACGTGACCAAGTCCGATGGCTCCTTCACCATGGTCGGGCTTCGCCCGGGCACGTATCTGGTCGACGCGTGGCACGAGGTATTCGGAGGACAATCCACGTGGGTCGTTGTCGAAAAGGCCGGAAAGGGCATGGTCGACTTCGTTTTTCCAGAACCGGCAAAGACCAAGAAGGGTGAAGGCGACAGCGCTGATTCCGACGGCGCGTCGAAGTCGGATGCGTCCGGCAACTAGCGATTGAACAGGCCCTTGTGCGCAGGAGTCTGGCGGTTTGTGCGGCAATTTGCCGCAGTAATGGCTTCACCGTTCTCGTCTTGAATGTAATCTCCGGTCGCCTACCATACTCGGGAAGCCCACCGTCCGGACCGGGCTTTCGCTGTGATCATGCCAGTGAACCGCCGGCCGATTGCAGTATCGGCGTGCCGTAGTTTGCGAAGAGCCGCGGCCGGGATATTCTGCATTCACTCGAACATGCCATGTCCATGACGTCGTCCATCGCTGGTCATGTCGGCCCCGCGGCTCGGGGACGCGCGGCGCTTCACGTTGCAGCGGTGGTTCTCGCGGTGCTCGTTTTTCCCTTACTGTTTGTCGGTGCCGGTGTTACGAGCAAGGGTGCGGGGATGGCGTACCCGGACTGGCCGACCTCGGGCGGACATCTGCTCAATCCGCCGGGATGGTGGGTGGTCGAAGCGACGCGCTGGGAGCACGGACACCGGCTGATTGGCTGGACCGTGGGGATGACCGCCATCATCGTCGCCGCGCTTGGTCATCGAATGGGCGGCGTGCTCCGCGTGCTGGGTTGGACAACCCTGGGAGCAATCATCATCCAGGGCATCCTCGGCGGAATGCGCGTCTGGGAGGTCTCCACGCTGCTGGCGATGATTCACGGCGTTTTTGGGCAAGCCTGCTTCTGCCTCGCGGCTTGCACAGCACTGGTTTCCTCACGCGCGTGGTCAGAGGAACGAGACGGCCAGCGGGCCGATGCCGCCGGCTTCTTGCGCGGTCTGTCCACGCTGGCCGCGGTCGCGACCTTCATCCAACTTCTTACAGGAGCCCTTCTGCGGCATTTTCTGAACAACGCCGCCCTGGTCGTCCATCTTTTCTGGGCCCTGGTTGTCATGATTCTCGTGGGCTGGGTGGGGATCTGGCTGGCGGGATCGTTCTCGCGTGCAAGCGCACTCGGCAAGGCCGGGCGAGCCCTTGGTGTGCTGCTTGCGATCCAGGTCGTGTTGGGGGTCGCTACGTTCATCGTGATCTTCGGCGGCGTTACAGACTGGCCGCTGCTGGCGTGGCTGCTCCCGACCGCGCACACGGCCGTTGGCGCGCTGCTGCTGATGACCACGGTAGTAACGCGGGCCGCTGTGGGGCGGATGATCGCGTTCGATCCGACTCCAGGGAGGGTGACTCTCTCGGAGTCGCCAGCATGAGCGATACCGTTCCGGTTCGGTCCCTGGGGGTTAACCTGCGGGCAAAGACGGCCGCGCTGGTGGAGTTGACCAAGCCGCGTATCGCCATGCTCGTTCTGATTGCAACGACCGTGGGGTTCGGCCTTGGTCAGGAGCGGTATGTGGACCTCCACACGCTCGCCCGGCTTCTGTTCGCCGTACTGGGAACGGGGCTCGTGGCCTGTGGCGCCAATGCGCTGAACCAACTCTTCGAAATGGAATACGATGCGTTGATGTCGCGGACGGTGGATCGTCCGCTGCCCTCGGGTCGCCTGGGAGAAGACGATGCGCTGGCCTTCGGCGCCGTCTTGGCCGCCTCGGGCCTCGTGCTGCTGGCTGCGTTTGTGAACAGCGTGGCGGCGATTCTCGCCGCGGCAAGCTTTCTCAGCTACCTTCTCCTGTATACCCCCATGAAGCGTATCTCCCCGACCTGCGTGTACATTGGTGCGGCTCCGGGGGCGCTTCCACCGCTGATCGGTTGGGCGGGGGCTACGGGGCGAATCGGCATTGAAGGCGCCGTTCTGTTCCTGATTGTCTTCCTCTGGCAAATGCCGCACGTTGCGGCAATCGCCACGCTTCATCGCGACGACTACGCCCGCGGCGGTTTTCGATTCCTGCCGGTCGTAGATAAGCAGGGCCGAAAGACGCGTCGGCACGTCCTGTCGTTCGGTGTTCTGCTTCTGCTGGCGAGCTTGCTTCCCGTCGCGGCCAGTGGTCATTCCTGGTTCTACGGAGTCGGCGCCGTGCTGCTGGGAATCTGGTTCCTGCGGTCCTGCATCCGTTTCCTCAGGGAAGGAACACGCCGGGCGGCCCGGTATTGCATGCTCGTCTCGGTGATCTACCTCCCGCTCGTACTTCTCCTGATGCTTGTCGATCGAACGCTCTAGCTGCGTGCTGCGAAACCAACCTGCCGGAGCCCTCGCCGTTGCTCGAGATTTCCGACCTCCCTGCGGTCAATGCGACGCTCAACGCCTTGGCGCTAATATTCTTGATCATCGGCCATGCGATGATCCGGCGGCGCAACATCGGGGCGCATCGTGCGTGCATGATTGCGGCATTCTCCATCTCGGTCCTGTTCCTGGTCTCGTACCTTACATACCGAATTGCGGGCGCGGAGAAGCGATTCGGAGGGATCGGCTGGATCCGGCCAGTCTATTTCTTCATACTGTTCTCGCACGTCATCCTGGCGGCTTCGGTGCCGGTGCTGGCCGGACGGACGCTGTATCTGGCACTCCGCGGCAGGTTTGACGCCCATCGCCGCATAGCCCGTTGGACGTATCCCATCTGGGTGTACGTGTCGATTACGGGCGTCGTGGTTTATATCCTGTTGTTCCAGATCTACGGACCGTCGGGGCAATGATGGGAGGATTCTCGGACGCGACGCATTTCTCAATATCGGAAACGCAAGTTCCGATGGACTGCGGGGTCATCGTTCCTCGTGGAGAAATCAGATGAGCTGGTTCCTGGCCATTACGGCGTTGCTTCTTTCGACGATGCTGAGCATACTCGATTTCCTCGTGCAGACCGCCTGATCGTGCGGTGGTGATCCGTGCCCCGTGGGACCTCACGTCAACGTGTAATATTCTCGGACGCTCGCCGCGGGCGCCGGGAGGGTCGGGATCGCGAGAACATTCAGAGCGAGGTTCAAGCTTCTCATTGCCCGTGGAGCTGCGATCCGCTTGCCAGCGCGGGTAACTTCCGATAGAACGTGGCCCGCTTCAGTCGATAACCCGGGACGGCGAGTCCGTTTCGGGTGGCGAAGCGGGGCGTGTGCCCGAGCGGCCAAAGGGGACGGGCTGTAAACCCGTTGGCGTTAGCCTTCGCAGGTTCGAATCCTGCCGCGCCCAGTCGGGCGGAAACCATGCGCATACGAGACCAGCTCGGCCGAGGCCGGCCATCATTCTCTTTCGAGTTCTTTCCACCCAAGGACGACATCGGCTTTTGGGACCTCTACAAGACCGTAGAGCGCCTCAAGCCCCTGGGGCCAACGTTCGTCTCGGTTACGTACGGAGCGGGCGGCTCGACCCGCCGCAAGACCATTGACCTGGTGGAACGCATCAAAACGGATATCGGGATCGAGCCCCTGGCCCACCTGACCTGCGTGGGATCGACACGGCCGGAGATCGGAGCAACCGTAGATGATTTGCGCCGCCACGGTATCGCCAATATTCTGGCCCTGCGTGGCGATCCGCCGGAGGGCGAAAAGCGATTCGTCCCGGCCGAAGGGGGATTCCACTACGCCGCGGAGCTGGTGGCGTTCATTCGGGAACGATGCGATGTGTGCGTTGGAGCAGCCTGCTACCCCGAAGGCCACGTCGAGGCTGCGGACATCCATGCCGACATGGATTACCTCAAAGCCAAGGTCGACGCCGGCGTGGACTTCCTGATCACCCAGTTGTTCTTCGACAACGATCTGTTCTTTTCGTTCCGTGAACGCGCGGAACGAGCGGGCATTCGCGTACCCATTGTCGCGGGAATCATGCCCATCCTGAGCGTCAAACAGGTGAAGCGCTTCACAACCATGTGCGGAGCGTCCATTCCCGCGCGACTGCTCAGGATGATCGAATCCGTGGAAGACGACGCCGAGGCCGTGAGGCACATCGGCACGTACCACAGCACCCAGCAGTCGATCGGCCTGCTCGAGGGCGAAGCCGCAGGCATCCACTTCTACACGCTCAATCGCTCGACCGCGACTCGGGCGATCTTTCAAATGATTCGGACGATGGTTTAGTCGCGCTGGATGATGAAGTTGAGGACTTCATTCGCGCCGGACAGCGAATAGTACTTGTCGCCCCACTTGCGATCCTCGACGGTGTTGTAAATCGTGTCGTTTTCGGCGTGTCCGTCGCAGTAGAGGAAATTGGCGCTGCCGCCGAACTTCTTGCGATAGACGCGGTCCGCCCAGGGATGATCACGCCCGACCGCGTTGAGCTCCGAAGTACCCGTCTCGATCAGATTCTTGGCCTGACGAATCTCCTTGTAGGGAAGAATCCCCCAGTCGTTCGTCGTCGGGCCCAGGGTGCTCTGCTGGCCGTACATGAATCCCGGCGCCCGGTCCGGCGCCTTGTACTCATCGAAACCCGCCCCCACGTGGTAGAACGGATTCAACGGGCGGTGGGACTTAACCAGCAGGTTGCCGCTGCCGCCGGAAATAGCCTGACTCTGCCAGTTGTTGTAGAACTCCGTTGCGAGGATGGTATCACCGGGGCGGTTGATCTGATTCTCGCGCACGAAGACGTTAACGCGCTTACCACCCGAGGCCACGATGTTGAACTTGTTGCGGGGCATAATCGCCGCATTCGCCGTAATGGCCATGCGCGACGCCTGCTTGTCCTCCGTGTACGAGGGCTTTCGCTCAGCGGGTTTGGGGTTGCCGTTGATGTCTTCCTGACCGGCTTCCCAGCTGGCCGGTTCCGGGCCGGGGTTGGTGCGGGGCGCTCCGCCATTTTCGTACGTGGGACACTCGAAGGCCTTGTCTCCGACATTACCGTCGTCGAATAGGTAGTATGACCAATGCAGATAACCCACATCCGACCGCGGCTCCTTCGGCTGGGTCGCCGGCGACCACCGTCCGTCCTTGTCGTCGGGATACACGTAGGAGGGCGCATAGACCGCCTTTGAAACATACAGGTAGTTGGCGTTTGCCAAACTGACCGAGTGCATGTTGGACGAGCAGACAACAGTCTTGGCGTGCTCCCGAGCCGCTTGGAGGCTGGGAAGCAGGATGGCCACGAGCAGCGCGATGATGGCAACGACCACCAGCACTTCAATCAGAGTGAATGCCCTTTTCGACCTGCGACCGCGCCGAGAGAATCCGTTCCTGAGGCAACTCATCGGTGTACTCCGAGTATGGACACTGTTCCGGAAATGCGGATACGCTTTTCCGTCAGCGAGGAAAATTGTCACCACCGCCGGATGACAAGCCTCGAGATGCCATCGCGCCAACGCCCCTCATGCTACCCCGGAATCGTTAAGGTTTTTTTAAGGGAGATTGAGGGCAATCTGTTGAACGACGGCAAATGTAGTGCGTCGAACGGCGCGTCCTGCCCCTCGGGCGACAAGATTCGTCTTAGAGGTGCCGGTCCGGGTTCCCTCCGGAGGCAATGTTCGGACCCAGGATGCTCTCCGACCTCTCGGACGCAAAATCGCTCACGTAACAGGTGTGAAGCGCGTCCTGAGGTACCGGTTGTCGAGCGGCGAACTTGGTTCGCCGACAATTGTTCTGCTGGGCTCGTGTCTTCGAACCGACTCGATGGAGAGAGCGGCTTCAACCAAACGGAGTACTTTGTGGCAATCGAATACCGATCTCTGGCCTGCCGGCTCTTCGGATTTCTTTGGGCGTGCACATTCGCGCAACTCGCCGCGGCCGGCTGCAGCGGGCCAGCCACGGCAGCAGGCGATCCCTGTGCGGGAAGGGAGGAATGCGACCGCCAGACCTTCGGAGAGCTCCATGTGACTACCGGAGCCACGATGGACGGGTTTCGATCGGTGGTGACTGGAGTCATCGGCTCGGCCGAAGTGCTCTGGTCGACCTCGAGCGAGCAAACGACATTTCGCTACAAGCCCGCAGACGGTGTGCAGGGACCGGAGGTTGCAATCGCAGGAGTGCCAGCGGACACCGCGGGCGCGAGTCGCGCAGCGGCGCTACTGTATGGATACGACATGGCTTCCCGCGGAGAATTGGCAGCGAGAGCGCCTGGAGCGGCTGCCTGGATCGCGGCGGCACGCTACACCGGCCCGAACGGCGTGGAAAACACCGCCGGGTGTGATCAGATTCATGTCTTCGATTGCGGGACAAAGGGCGCGTGTTGCGACGAACATGACGATTGCATCAATGAGTTTTGTGGGGGCCAAGGCGGCTCCGGCAATGTGCTGCTCGCATTGCAGGCAGGGTACACGGACCAGCCATGCTCTCCGGCATGCGTGCAATGCCACGGCGCCGTGGTCCGGTGCTTCTTTGACAACGGCGAGCCGGGATCGAGCCACTGTTGCGATGCGGGAGACTGTGGTCAGGCGCAACAATGCATGATTGATGGCGTGGTCATTACCGATCCATGCGAATGTGAAGCTGCCGGTGTTGAGAGCTCGAGCCAGTGTTTCAGCGAATGCCCGCCGAACGCATGTCATGAAACGCCGCCAATTCTCGACTTCCCGGGCTGCATACCGGACGGCGAGCCCTCGCTGCATGCTTGCCAATGTTGCGGCTGCGTGCTCCTGATAACGAATGCCGACGGCGGCGGGGAATGTTCTCGGTAGGCGACGGGCTTGCGGTACGAGGTCGGACCACGCCAATCGAATCCGCACTCGGTTCTGCCCGTTGTCGAGCCGTCCTCAGAGATTTCGTAAACTACTGATTTTTCAGGGGTTTGCAAAATAGCCACCGAAGGGACTCGAACCCATAACCTGCGGTTTACAAAACCGCTGCTCTGCCAATTGAGCTACGGTGGCAAGGTGAATGCGGCATCGGGCGATACGCACGAAGATGCTCATCGACGGGACATCCTAGCAGTTCGCCCGGCCGGCAGCCATTATCCGGGATCCAGTGGGATTCCTGGCCCAGCGCCGAGCGTCGCAGCATGCCGCGCCTCGCTTCGACCGACAGAAAGACTGAAGGTTCGCCAAAAACGGGGGGATTAAGAAATCGGATTATCCTCTCGCGTACGACTTGTATTCCTTCGAGTCCATGAGCTGTTCAAGCGCCGCCAGCGATCCCACCTCGAACTTGACCAGCCAGCCGTCCTCGAAAGCGTTGTCGTTGATCAGCTCCGGATGGTCGGTGAGGTTCTCGTTAATCGCCAGGACCTTTCCCCCGACGGCCGTGAACAATTCCGATGTTGCCTTGACCGACTCGACTTCACCCACGACGTCGCCCGGCTGGAACTGCAGCCCCACCTTGGGAAGATCAACGAACGTGATGTCCGTGAGTTGATCGGCCGCATGCTGGGTGATGCCCATTGTAACCGTATTTCCGTCGGCCATGTACCACTCGTGCGTCTCGGAGTACTTACGATCGCTCGGAATCGACATTACTCAACCCTCAATCTTTTCCGGGTGGATCCGTCTGCTGGTCACTTACCGCGCTTGTAGAACGGCATGGGCACGACCCGCGCCGGGACGCGCTTCCCGCTCAGTTCCACGTCCAATGCCGTGCCCGGCTCGCAATACGCTGTTGACACCATCGCCATGGCGATGCTCTTGCCCAGCGTCGGGCTCAGCGTCCCGCTGGTGATCTCCCCCCCAACACCGTCGGCAGCGTGGACAGGCTGATGCTGCCGTGCGATCCGCCGCCCGTCAAGCTCCAAACCGATAACCTGCCTAGGCAAGCCGCGTGCCTGTAGCTCGCGCATGGCCGACGCACCGATGAACTCCTTCTGGAGATCCACGCACCAGGCTTGTCCGGCCGTCAGCGAATCCCAATCCTCGCTCAGTTCGTGTCCGTAGAGGGGCATCGACGCCTCAATACGCAGGGTGTCGCGCGCCCCGAGCCCTGCCGGCCTGATCTCCGGGTGAGGGGCGTCGGGCGTCCCCAGGACGCGAGGCAGGAGCATCGCCGCGGCCCCCGCCGGCAGGACCACCTCCACGCCATCCTCGCCCGTGTAGCCGCTGCGGTAGATCGTGATGGGCATACCCAGGAACTCGAACGTGCGATGCCGATAGCGCTTGATGGTGGAGAGATCCTGTCCCGAGACTTCCGAGGCAAGATCCATGGCGCGGGGACCCTGGAACGCGAGCATGGCCGTAGCCCGCGTCTGGTCTTCCATGGCGACGTCTGCCCCAGCCCGGTGCATTTCAATCCAGGCCACAACTTTGTCGCGATTGGACGCGTTGCACACGATTCCCCAGTGTGTCGCGAATCGCGATACGATCACGTCATCGAGAATCCCACCGTCCTCACGACAGATGTGCGCGTAGTATGACCGCCCCACTTCCGCGCCAGATAGGTTCCGCGTGCACAGGCGATTGAGGAACGTCTCGCAATCCGTCCCGCTGAGCTTCAGCCGCCCCATGTGCGAGACGTCAAACATGCTGCACGCCGAGCGGGTATGCACATGCTCCTCAGTGATGCCGCGATAGGAAATGGGCATTTCCCAGCCAGCGAATTCGACCATCCGCGCCCCGAAGGCTACATGGGCGTCGTGTACGGGCGTATGCAACAACGTGGGGGCCGATTCCTGCATTGTGTTCACCTTTGCCGACAGCGCGTCTCGCTTCACAACGGGCGGTAGCTGCGCGAGTGGCCGTCGTCCTTCCAAGGCAATCGTTATCTATTCCACTGCAACGCACGTGCCAGCGGCTTCTTGGGAATATCCGGGACCGTGCAATCCACAGCCGGGAATCCCACGGGGATGAGCAGGAACGGTTTCTCATTGCTCGGCCGGCCCAGGATCTCCCGCAGAAAGCGCATGGGGCTCGGCGTGTGCGTCAGCGTGGCCAACCCGACCTGATGACATGCCATCAGGAAGAAGCCCGCGGCGATGCCCGTCGATTCTGCGGGGTAGTAGTTCTGATAGCGCGTGCCGTCAATCTCTTCCCAGTCGATTCGAAAGAGGATGATC
The DNA here is from genome assembly GCA_024102815.1 of Phycisphaerae bacterium. NCBI lineage: Bacteria > Pseudomonadati > Planctomycetota > Phycisphaerae > Phycisphaerae bacterium. The sequence goes on along the minus strand of JAGFJJ010000059.1, from coordinate 132,016 downwards.
AGCCACGGCACGATCTCAAGGAACGGCTTGTCGGCGTTGGTCCCCAGCGGCTCGAGCGCGTCAAGCCATTCCCGGGGCATGCGATGTCCGTAGCTTTCTCGCTCTTCCCTTTCGGCAGCAATGCGGATTTCGTGCTTCAGGGTGCGATCATTAACGGCCACGAACCGCCACGGCTTGCGGTTGGCTCCGCTGGGCGCGGAGTGTCCCACGGCGATACATTTCTCGATGAGTTCGGCCGGCACGGGATCGCCGCTGAAGAAACGGCAGCTTCGGCGCGCAGACATCTCCGCCAATACGCTTTCGGCGCGCCCGGCCATTTCCGTCGAATCGCGCCGCCGGAATTCGTAAGGGATCATCGGCGCGGGCATGGGGTCGTTCTCTGACGATCGGCATCCTGACTTCCCGCAACTACAACGGCGGAACGGGATTTGCTACACGTCGTTCCTGGGGAACACCCACTCACTTCCGGCGGGCGTGAACTCGATCAGCTCGTCCGCGGAGAAATAAAGCTCGATTTCCGCCCTGGCCGTCTCAGGGGCGTCGCTGCCATGGATCAGGTTGAAGGAGCGGCTGGCCCCGAAGTCGCCGCGAATCGTACCCGGCGCGGCCTCGTAACCGAATGTCTTGCCCATGAGCGTCCGGGCAATCTCGATGCAACGGTTTCCGGCCAGAACCACGACCACTACCGGCCCACTGGTGATGTAGTCGATCAGTCCGGGATAAAACGGCTTGCCCTTGTGCACCGCGTAGTGTCGCTCAGCCAGCTCGCGCGAAACGCGCATGAGTTTCATGGCTGCCACGGCGAGGCCCTTGTCCTCGAACCGCTGCACGATTCGTCCAACCAACCGGCGCTGCACGGCGTCGGGCTTGAGAATAACCAGTGTTCGCTCCACCAAGTTCGTTCCTTCCTCGATTGACAGACTTCGGAGGGATCGGTACGAACAAGGCCGACCGACCACCAAGCGCATTCAGTTGACAGGCCGCAAACCCGCGAAATTTAGGCCGCGCCGCGACAAGCGTCAAGGGAGGAAACCTCGGCCTCAAGCCCGGCGGCGGCGTGGTCGGGGAGACGCCCCAGCCCCATGCGACTGGGCAAAGTGAAGCGGCCTCGACGGGCCGGAAGACCTGCCGAGGCCGCTCAATTAGTCACATTCGAGGTGCCCTTAGGGCTTGCGAATCTCTTCCTTGTTCTCCACGTCCACAGCCGCGAGCGTCGGATTCTCGTTTTCAATGAGACGTACGCGCATCACGAGCAGCGCCGCATCAAGCTGCGGGTCGGCCATGGGACGATCGTTTTCGTCGTCCTCTTTGAACGGCGGCGGACCGACGATCTCATCCTCTTTATCCTTGCTCACTACGGCGCCTATGTCGTCGTCATCGGCCCCGGGCTTGGGCGGCCCCAAACGGTCCGCCTCGCGACGTGCCTTCCACACGTTCACCCGTTCCCATCGCGTCAAACGCACGTGGATGTCCGGCTCGACGCCCCATTCGGAAGAAGTAATCTCGCGATGCAGCGATCGGCCGTTGGGCAGGTAGTATTTCGCCGTCGTCAACTTCAGTTTGGCATTGGAGCGGCTGAGCTGGATAAGGTTCTGCACGCTGAACTTGCCGAACGTACGCTCACCCATGACCACACCATGCTCATTGTCCTGGATGGCGCCGGCCACGATTTCCGACGCGCTGGCGCTGTTATCATTGACCAGCACAAGGACGGGCAGATCGGACCAGGGGCCGTTGCTCGTCGCCCGCAGCGTATCGACCGCATCCGGATCGCGCCCGCGCACGACCACGACCTTCTCGCCTTTCTTCAGGAACAACGACGACAGATCAAAGGCGGAATCGAGAAGCCCGCCGGGATTGTCGCGCAGGTCGAGCACCAGACCCCGAAGGTCTCCCGCTTCCAACTCGCTGAGTACGTTGGTCACATCCTCGACCGTGTTGGCCTGGAATCCGGTGATACGGATGTAGCCGATCCCGCGATCCTCGTCGAGCCAGTGCTCCCAGCGCTCCTCATGTATCGGATGGCGCCGCAGTCCCTTGACCGACTGGATCTTCACGCGAGCGCGTTCCAGCTTGAAATTCAGTTTCTCGTCGTCGCGACGGACGGTCAGTTCGACCTCCGAACCCTCCGGCCCGGTGATCGTATCGACAACCTTGTTGATGGAAAGACCCTTAATGGCGTCCCCATTCACGTGGGTGATAATGTCTCCTGCCTGGATACCCGCCCGATACGCCGGCGTATCCTCCAGCGGGGAGACCACTTCGATCTCCTCGGTGGCCCGGTTTTTTACGATCGAAATACCGACGCCGATAAAGTCTCCGCGGGTGTGTTTCTCAAAATCATCCGCATCTTGGGGCCAGATGATCGTGGTGAAATCGTCGAGCGGCTCGAACGCGCCGCGCATCATCTCGCTGACCACCAGCGACTCGGGCAATTCCACGGTCTGCCGGCTAATATCCAGCACGCGACGGAAGCTCCGCTCGACATCGCGGCGCGAAATGTCCGGCGATTCCTGAACGCCTCGCGTCAGGGCGTTGATTCGGGCCACGAACTCTGCGCGATTCCGCTCGTTGCCCAACCGTTCAAACTGCTTTTGCGCACTCTTCGAGTCTGCGAGCAGGAGCACGGCATCCAGTCCGTCTTCCGCCATGGCTTTGAAATCGGGCGGGACGACGTAATACAAGGCGATGCTCTCCAGCGCCCGGCGGGCATCGTCCCAGCGGACGTTTTCAATCGACTCCTCCCAGTGCGCCTTCTCCGTGAACATCTCGTCGAGGCGCCAGTGAGTCAGGACCTCTTTCTCGAGCTTCTTGTATCGGGGCTCGTGTTCAAACAACTCGCCCAAATAGGAGTAGAACAACCATGCCTCCTGCCATTCCTGCTTGCCGCGATGGGCTTCCGCGGCCTCCAGGGAGCGGTCCACGAGATCATGGAGCCAATCCGCCTTCAGGAAGGCTTCGCGATCGTCGCTGACGTCACGCGCCAGGATCGCCCAGCGGAGGGCTTCGTCGTAATCCCCGCGCTCAATGCGGACCTTCGCAAAGTCGACGTAGCGATTGAATTCCGCCTCGTCGAGCTCATGCCGTTCTTCCTGCTCCTTGCGGAAGTCTTCCAGCCAGTCAACGACAGTGCCCGTAACCGGGTCCTGCTCCGGAAGCTTCTCCAGCGTCGAGCCGGCCTGATCGAATTCGCCCTGCAGGATCTGCCGCACGCCCTGCTGCCAGATCCGGTCCGCCGATCGATCCTCGGGCGCACCCCGGAGCACGACCGGCGTTCCCAGAAGCAAACCAAGCGCGACTGTTCCTTTCAGCGTAAACCCGCGAGCTTTCCAACTTCGCATGACGACTCCTTCAATGATCGGTTCCGATGATCGGTACGCAGACCTGGTAGGACCCCTTCCGGTCGATCCCGCTGGCCAGCGTGGCACCCCTTTGAAAGGCCTGTTCGCCGCAGGCAACGGCGAACGAATTCCTGATTCCGGTGCCGGTTACACGAGCACCAACGGCGGGTGAGCGAATAACCGGACAAATCGACGTGCCCAATAAGTATAAGACTCGGTTGGCGGGCGGTCCACGCCGCCGGACGGCCTCTTACGAGGTCCGACAATGATCCAAGGCCGTGCTGTACTGCACCCTGCCGGCACAGGGCGACGAGCCCTCGGAATCCGTTATTGAAGGGCAACGCCGCCTGTCGTACGCTTCCGGGCTGCGCGCCCGACGCGCCTCGAAGAAGTTTTCGAACCGGTAACATTCACAGCCCGGGCACTGCCCGCGCAGGTTTCGCCCCATGTCCGATTCTTCGTGCATCCGCATTATCGGCGCCCGTCAGCACAATCTTCGGACGGTCTCCGTGGATATTCCCCGCGGACGACTGACCGTCGTTACCGGTCCATCCGGCTCCGGGAAGAGCTCCTTGGCATTCGACACGCTCTACGCCGAAGGTCAGCGCCGGTACGTGGAGTCTCTTTCGGCTTACGCCCGCCAGTTTCTCGAACAACTTCCCAAACCCGACGTTGAACGCATCGAGGGGCTCTCCCCCACCATCGCCATCGAGCAGCGCGGGACGACGCCGGGACCCCGTTCGACCGTTGCCACCAGTACGGAAATCTACGACTACCTCCGCGTGCTCTTCGCCCGTCTGGGCCGCCCGCACTGCCCCACCTGCGGCCGCGTCATTGCCCGCCAAACGGTCGCCCAGATGGTCGATGCTGTGCTCGTCGACGAACGTGAACGACGCATTCTCGTTCTCGCGCCGGTCGTCCAGGATCGCCGCGGCGCCCACGAACAGCTTCTACAGCGCGTCGCCCGCGACGGTTTCACGCGCGTGCGTGTCGACGGAAGTGTACACGCCATAGACACGCTCCCACCCCTCGACGCCCGTCGCCGTCATACCGTCGAGGTCGTCGTGGACCGCCTCGTCGTGCGAGCCGGCATCGCCCAACGACTTGCCGACAGCATCGAGCTCGCCACGCGTACCGGCGACGGCCGGGTCATTGTTGCCGGAGAATCCGCCGACGGTCCGACGGGGTGGGTGGATGAACGATTCTCGGCTTCCCTCTGCTGCCCCGATCACCCCCACGTTATCGTCCCTGAGCTTACGCCCCAGCTTTTCAGCTTCAATTCTCCGCACGGAGCCTGTCCGAAGTGTCATGGTCTTGGCACGACACTCGAATTTGATGTGGACCTCGTGATCCCCGATCGCGAGCGATCCCTGGCGGAGGGCGCCGTTGCAGCCTGGCGGAACCAGGGAAAGCGGCTCAACGGTCTTTACGCTCGACTCATTGCCGAATTCTGCGAGCACTTCGGCGTGCTTCCCGATGCTCCCGTCCGAACGCTCGCACCGCAGACGCTGGACCTGCTTCTACACGGCACGACCGGGGAGCAGGAGAAGGAGTTCGGAGCTGCCTTTGAAGGGGTCCTGCCCAATCTTCGCAGGAGATGGGCGGACACGGATTCGGATTCCCTCAAACAGCGGCTGCACGCGTTCTTGAGCGAGTCCCCCTGCCCCGCCTGCAACGGATCGCGGTTGCGGCCGGAGGCGCGTTGTGTACTTGTGAAGGAGCTGAACATTGCCGAACTGACGAGCCGTACCATTGCCCGGGCCAAGACGTTTTTCGAATCCCTGTCCTTCGACAAGAGCGACATTCCCATTGCTGAACCACTGATTCGGGACATTCGCCATCGACTCCGCTTCCTGAACGAAGCCGGCCTGGAGTACCTCTCGCTTGACCGCACCACCGCAACGCTCTCCGGCGGCGAATGGCAGCGCATTCGGCTCGCCACGCAGATCGGCGGCGGACTCGCCGGCGTGTGCTACGTTCTCGACGAGCCCACGATCGGACTGCACCCGCGAGACAGCCGCCGATTGGCCTCCATCCTTAGAAACCTCGCAGACCTCGGAAACACCGTCGTCGTCGTCGAGCACGACGAAGAGATTATCGTGGCGGCGGACCATCTCATCGACGTGGGCCCCGGTGCCGGAGACCGCGGCGGACGAATCGTCGCGGAAGGCCCACCTCACGCCGTACTGAGGTCCGACGAATCCTCCACCGCCCGTTTCCTTCGCGGCGAACTGTCGATTCCCGTTCCCGATCGCCGCCGCGAGCCCGATTTCGATCGCTGCGTTGCACTTACCGGCGTGACTGCCAACAACCTCAAGAATCTCGAGGTCCGCTTCCCGCTAGGCCGTTTCCTCTGCGTGACCGGTGTCTCCGGCAGCGGCAAGAGCACGCTCGTTTCCGACGTGCTCGTTCGCGCCCTGCGACGCGCCGTCGAGCACAAAGGCGCTCGCCCGGGATCATTCCAGGAAATTCGCGGCGCCGAACTCGTGGACCGCATCGTCGAGGTTGATCAGTCGCCGCTCGGCCGCACGCCGCGCAGCAATCCCGCCACCTACGTCGGTGTCTTCGATCTGATTCGCAAGCTCTACGCCCGCACGCGCACGGCACGCATCCGCGGATACGGACCCAATCGCTTCAGCTTCAACGTCAAGGGTGGACGGTGCGACGCCTGCGAAGGCCAGGGCACGCGCCGCGTCACCATGCATTTCCTCCCGGACGTATTCATGACCTGCGCCGAGTGTGGCGGTTCCCGCTACAACCGCGAGACCTTGGAGGTCCGTTATCGCGGCAAGACCATCGCCGACGTGTTGGACATGCGCGTGGAGGAAGCGGCCACCTTCTTCGAGCAGTTTCGACTTATCCGCAAGCGTCTCCAGGTCCTGCGCGACGTGGGCCTGAGTTATGTCGCCATGGGGCAAGCCTCGAACACGCTCTCCGGCGGCGAGGCCCAGCGCATCAAGCTGGCCGCCGAACTACAGCGCGGGGGCGAGGGTCACACGATCTACGTCCTCGATGAGCCGACGACAGGCCTGCACTTCGGCGATGTGCGTCAATTGGCGGCCGTGCTGAACAGACTGGTCGAACGGGGTGATACCGTCCTCTGCATCGAGCACAACCTGGACATCATCAAGAGCGCCGACTGGATTATCGACCTCGGACCGGAAGGCGGTGACGCCGGCGGATTCCTCGTGGCTGAAGGTCCGCCGGAGCAGATCGCCCAAGACGCGAAAAGTCACACGGGCCAGTTTCTCAGACCTCGGCTGCTCGGCGTGGCACCGCTGGTTCGCGCATGACCGCGCCGTCCCGCCTTGAGCGGCTTCGGCAATGTGCAGGGCGGAGTCGGCTACTGAGTCAGTGTTCGCTGCGGTCGCGCTTCTTCAGCAATGGAGAGAAACGCCGCGAAATCCTTGGCCGACGTGGACCCTTCCGTCCGCGCCAGAGGCTCGCCCTGGGCATCCGTTACGATGTACGTAGGCGTGGCGAATACGTGATAGCGCTCCGCCAGCGCCGGGTCGGCCACTACGTCCACCTTCACGGGAATATAGGTTTTGAGCGCATCGACCACGGTCCGGCTGGGCAACACGCGCCGCTCCATGATCATGCATGGCGCGCAGCCTTTCTGCGAAAAGGCAAGCAGGATGTGCTTCTTCCCGGCCTGCGCTTCGGCGAGCGCCGCTTCGTAGGTCGAATCCCAGCCCTCCAGCGGCGGCAGTGGCCGCAAATTCCACAAATACACGGCGACGAGCGCACCGATCAGCATCAGCGCAAGCCAGTCACGCCGCCACCAGGGCTTCGTTTCCCCAGACATCATCTCTCCCGCGCATGCTCATCGCCAGCGGTGGCCCCCGCGGCGTCGCCTGACCCGACGGTCAATGTACGAAGATCAACGTCACCGCGAGGAACAGCGGAACGAGGATCCCCACGCTGTAGATCATATACCCGAAGAAGCTCGGCATCTTCACCCCGGCCTGCTCCGCAATGCTGCGGACCATGAAATTCGGGCCGTTCCCGATGTAGGTCATCGCGCCCATGAACACGGCGCCCAGCGAGATCGCCGTCAGCATGCTCTGCTGGATGGTCCCGCCGTCCACAAGATGAAGCACCCCTGGACCGACAGCATCGTGCGGCGTCATGGACACGGCCGACTCGAAGAACACAACGTACGTTGGCGCGTTATCCAGGAAGCTGGACAGTGCTCCCGTCGCCCAGAAGAAACGCATCGGGGAACTCAGGAGCGGCTCCAGCCTCTCGCCGCTCGCCCGCAGGATCTCGATGGGCGCCTGCATCGCGATGAAGATGCCGATGAACAGCGCCGCGACTTCAAGGATCGCCGCATAGTTGAATTTGTTCATTTCCCGTATGCGGCCGGGCGTGAGATTCAGTGACAGGGCCACGAGCCCAAGCATCAGGAGCTCGCGCATGAAGGGGAACGAAACGAAGCCCATCCCGAGGAATTCTTCACCCGGCTTGACCAACGCCACACAGAGAACAACCCCCAGCAGCCACACGAGATTGAGCTTCCCGTGCAGGCGGAGCGGCGTACGCTGCGTTTCGTCCCGGACGATGTCGCGAATCGTCTCCTTCTTGTAGGCGACTGAATCCCAGAAGAAATAGATGGCCAGGAGTACGGCGCTCGTCACGGCCCATTCCACGACGAGATTAAATGTCCACAGAAACGGCACACCCTTGAGATACCCGAGGAACAGCGGCGGATCACCGATGGGCAGCAGACATCCACCGATGTTGCTGACCAGAAAGATGAAGAAGATCACGGTGTGCGTAACGTGCTTCCGCTCGGAGTTCGTCTGGAGCAGTGGTCGGATCAGGAGCATCGACGCGCCGGTCGTACCCACAAAGCTGGCGATCACCGCACCGACGCCGAGGAATGTGGTGTTCGTGGCAGGATGCGCCGCCAGGTCGCCGCGCAGGGCGATTCCTCCGCTGATGACATACAGTGAAAAGAGCAGGACGATGAATGGGATGTATTCCGCCAGCACAGCATGCTCGAGGACCGTGACGACCTTCTCCACGTTGTAGGCGAACAGGTAGTACGCCAGAGTCGCCGCGCCGAAAAGACTCGCCACCAGCAGGCGATTCTGATTGCTTTCCCACCAGTGCGCGATGGACGGCACCAGCGGGAAGATGGCAATGCACAGCAGCAGACCCACGAACGGAACGACCGACCAGATCGTGGGTGCATGGACATGTTCCACGCCATGACCGCCACCATGCGCGCCATGTTCCGCTCCGAGCGAACTGTAGATCAGCAGCGCGAGTCCGGCCCCGGCCAGAACAATCGCTGCCCATTGCCACGTGGAAAGTCCCTTGGGTTCATGCGCAATATGCGCGGGGGCCTGTGTCATGCTCATACTGGTATTCACGATGCTCGGCTCCTGGAACAGTGATGACTAGCGCTGCAACCCGCGGAACCACCGGCATTTCCGGCCCAGCCGTCCGCAGTCTTAACGCGCGCCCTGCAAAGACGGGCCGCCGTACGATCAATATCGGCGACCCCGCTTGGCGGATGCTGTCATCATTGTCCAGGACCGACTTCCTGAGACATCTCCAATCGGGCGATGGTGCTTTACGCTCCGAACTCCCGTGCAAGGCGGGCATCATGTCCGAAAAACGGTGCACAGGCCAGCAGCATCGGTGGCTTCCGTTGCGAGCATTGAGCTTGTTACCGCGATGTTTCGAAATCGCGCGCCTCAGAGGCTGATAAGAACGCCCTGCCTCCACTTGACCGGTCATTTCCGGATCGGATACTTACCGATGATGGGGTGAGCGGAGTCAGTGCTGGGCAATGAGAGGATACCCTCGTCGGCCAAAGGCGCGTGGCCGGTGACGGTTTGTGGGTGGCTCTTGTGTCGCCTGAATTCGCCAAGTTTGAAATTTCAGCCTGCCTCCACAGGTTGTTCGTGAAGCCGCTTCGGCCCGCGTGGCTGCCCGACTTCAGCGTGCCTTCGCACTTTTCCCAGGAGTGATTCGATGAAACGCCTCTGTGCTCTGGCCCTACCACTCGCCTTGCTGACGTCATCGGGTTGCGATTTCCTGAGTACAAATGTCCCTCCATCAGCTTCTCCAAACCTGAAGCGGTTCGAATCGGAGCAGGAATTTCAGCAATATTTCAACGCGCAAGTTGAGAGCAACGGCCAACGCGTAGCGGAGCCGGGCGGACTCATCGACTTTGACGATGCCGTCGCAGACGGAGCGCCCCCGCCCGCTCCGGTACAAGGCGGAAGCGGTGAGGCTGCAGGCGAGGCTGACGCCGAACCTGTTTCCGGAACGACGATTCAGGAGGAAGGCGTAGACGAGGCCGACGTGGTCAAGACTGACGGGACGTTCGTCTATGTCCTCAGCGATAGCGAGTTGCGCATCGCCCGCATCACGCCGGCGGACCAACTCGATTTGCTCGGGCGGTACACCCTGGAGGGATACGCCCAGGACATGTACCTCCGCGGTGAACGCATCATTGCGATTACGCAAACGTTTGGGGATCTAATCTTCTACGACGCGCCGCTGCCGGCCGATGACGTGGTCGGGATTGACGATTCGGACTCCGGCGGGGTTGCCGCGGAAGGTACCTCCGCGAACGCAGTCGGCGCAGATGACCCAATTGAGGGCCCCGAGCCGTTTGCGCCATTCCAGTATTCTCGTCCGCAGACCATTGTCACGATCCTCGATGTCTCGGACCGCTCCGCGCCGTTGCCCGTTTCCACGACCTCCTTCGATGGAACCCAGGCCTCCAGCCGCATGATCGACGGTACGCTCCACCTCGTACTTGCCAATTACCAGAACTACTACTTCGACGTTTTGCCGGTGCTCGGCACGCGGGACATGTCCCAGACGCAGGTCCCGGCCGAAACGGTGATCCCCCATTTCACACGGCAGGGACCGGACGGAACTACGGTCAGCGGTGATGTGGTCACCTGGGAGAACCTGTATCGCCCTGAAGATCCGGACGGGTTCGGCATCGTCTCCGTCGTCAGCATGAACGTGGACGGTGACGGCACATTTGCCGCCGTGGGGCTCGTTGCCGAACCGGGCCTGATCTACTCATCCACGCAGGCCCTGTACCTCACCAACACACAATACGACTTTCTCGGGACGCAGCGCTCCACCACGGCTATCTACAAGCTCGCCTACTCCGACTCCGGCGCGACACCCGTGGCCGCCGGTTCCGTTCCCGGCCGAATCCTGAACCAATACTCAATGGGCGAATACGACGGCTATCTCCGCGTGGCGTCGACGGTCGATCCGACGTTCTTCCCCGATGGGCAGCGGACGGAATCGACCAACAACGTGTACGTTCTGGGTGAAAGCGACGGCACATTGGCGATCATGGGCAGCGTCGAGAATATTGCCCCGGGCGAAACGGTTCAATCGGCACGGTTCATTGGAAATCGCGGGTTCGTGGTCACGTTTCGCCAGATCGACCCATTGTTCACGTTGGACATTTCGGATCCCGCCAGTCCGCGCATCGTCGGCGAGCTCAAGGTTCCCGGGTTCTCGACATTCATCGTGCCGATGGATGAGAATCACCTGCTTACCGTCGGGCAGTATATTCCGGAAGGCGATATTTCGTGGCCGCGCGGCGTTCAACTTTCCATCTTCGATGTCAGCGACTTCGCCAATCCCATTCTGGCCCACAACGTCGTCCTGACCGATGAGCAGGCCGGCGCGTGGTCGGAAGCACTGTACAATCCCAAGGCATTTACCTATTTCCCCGAAAACGACATGGTCGCTCTTCCTGTCTCCATCTACGATGCCGGCCCGATTTTCGTTGAGGAGCCCGCGCCGACCGGATCTGTCGCCACCGTCGGATCGGACGGGGCAACGGTCGTGGAAAATCAGGTCGAGCCGGTGCCTCCGCTCGGAGATGACACGGGCAATGACGGCACCGAGGTTGATGTCGTTGAAGAGCCTTGGGTTCCCGGTGGATTCGACGGGCTCGTCGTCTATCACGCGACTGCAGCCAACGGATTCCAGGAAATGGGGCGCATCGACACGCGGTTCGTGGAAGAAGGTTATTTCTACCCGTACTTCACGCGGGGCGTGTTTGTAGGCGATCGGGTTTATGCCGTTACCAATTATGGCATCCGGGGCGGGATGGTCAGCGACATGACCGCGATGCCTTACGAGCTGCTGATCGCCGAACCTGTCTCGTACGACCCGCCCATTCCCGTCGAGCCTGACGGTGGAATCGGCGATGGCGTTGCCGGCTCCGAGGGTCCGGCGCGGTAGCGCATTCCAGCACGAGCAAACCTGAAACCAGATTGGGCGGAGGCAGTCCGGCCGGCCGCCTGCACCTGTTCCACAAACTTCGGGGCAGCCCCCAGGGGCTCCTCCCGTTCTTTGGTCCGTCGAGGGATGAAGAGAGCCCATTACGCTTGCTCTCCGGGGTGCCCCCCGCTACCGTGTCCGCCACGATTCCGGACGAAGGGTAAAGGGGAGTGCGTCATGAACGAACGTTTTTCCGATCGGGCCCGACACGCTTTTGCTTTGGCGAACCGCGAGGCCGATATTCTGGGACACGACTATCTGGCCCCCGCCCACCTGCTGCTGGGCCTGATCGCCGAGGGCAGTTGTGTGGCTACCGAGGCCTTGCGGTTACTCGACGTGGAACTGGGGCGCGTTCGCGAAGAGGTTCGCCGGCGGCTCTCCGCCGGGGAGGCGACCACCCAAATCGGACGACGCGCCCAGACGAAGGAACTGAAGGACGTCATTCGGTTCGCAATCGAGGAATCGCGCGGGCACAATCACAAGTATGTCGGCACGGAGCACCTCGTTCTGGGCCTGGTTGCCCAAGGTAACAGTATCGCCGCAACGGTGCTGAGCGAACAGGGCGTGAAGCTCGAAGCGTTGCGCGAGAAGGCCTTGGGGCTCCTGCGCAGCGAGGTACACGCCGATCACGACCTGGTACATTCCCGTCACGGACACCTGGAATGGATGCACCAGCAGGAACTGGCCAAAGCGTTCCGCTCGCCGTCCTTCTGGCACGTGCTCATTCTGGCGGTCGATTCGGCGAACCGTATGGGTGCCGGCGAAATCGAGCCGGAGCACCTGCTGCTGGCGCTCTTGCGCGACGAGAACAACCCGGTCGCGAAGCTGCTGTCAGAGAAGGGTGTCACGGCCGGCTGGGTGCGCGAACGACTGGCCAGCGGCGCGGACACACAGTGAAGGCGTAGATCGTAGACTGCAGATTGAAAACTGGTCTCCCTGCGATCGCACGATCGCATATTCGGAACGATAACCTGCCACCATTCATGGATGCTGGAGTGCCTCGATCACGTTGTGCCAAGAACACGGCATGAGCGTGTCCCGATAACCTTCCTCTGCGCGCCTAATTCTGCGCACAATTGCTTGCAGCAACCGCTCTCGTGAGATAGCATATTCACTTAGCGGTTCACATTACCGCTGCACCGTTCGTCGTTAATCACGACCGATCTATTGCGTGCTGTCCACCGGTTCTTCCGGAAGCAGAAGACGAACGGTCCGAGTCGAAGGCGGGCACGGAAGCGCGTAATCGATCGGGATCTCGGGGGAAGAGGAACACGTCTGGATTGTCCGGGTCAAGGAGGGAACCATGCGCCGAGTTTGCTTTGTGGTGCTCTGGGTCGCCGGGGCATTCGCAGCGGTACTGTGGGTGGCTTGCGCCTCCAGCGTTCGGCGAGCAGAGATCCGGGATGTATCGAACAAGCCGGTCCCGAGATCATCGACTTCCCAGAGCGGCATCCCTGACGAAAGCGGTCCCCACACCGGGCCGACGCTCGCCGCGGCGGAACCGTCGCGGGACTGGACTTCCGTCAACAGGAGAATCGTGCGAAAGAGCAAAATCTACTCCATGCGCGGCCCGAAGCCATTTGACGCGCCGCAGGAGGCGATGGACTTTTTCATGGCCCAGCGCCTTCCGATCGGCATGTCGCAGTTCCCGATCGATGAGCTTCGCAAGAGCTACGACACTATTCTCGCTCGCGAGGCCCTGCTCAAGGCTTCGCGCGGACCGCTGGCCGGGGCCCCATTGACCTGGACCGAGCTTGGCCCTGGCAACATCGGCGGTCGCACGCGGGCAATGGTCATCAATCCCGATAATCCGAATATCATGTACGCCGCCGGCGTCGCGGGCGGTGTCTGGAAGACGATCGATGCGGGGGCGAACTGGTTCCCGACCGACGACTTCATGCTGAACATCGCGGTTTGCTCCCTGGCCATGGACCCGTCGAATTCTAACGTCCTGTACGCGGGCACCGGGGAGGGCTTTTTTAACGGCGATGCGGTGCGCGGGCTGGGAATCTTCAAGTCGACCGATGCAGGGGCAACCTGGACGCATCTGACCGACACGGCTTACGATGCCTTCTTCCGCGTAAATGATCTGGCCGTAAGCCCATCCAATCCGGACCACGTCTATGCGTGCACGCGGTTCGGCGTCTACAAGACGACGACGGCGGGCATGTTCTGGTTTCCTGTCCTGGAAAACACCACGTTCATCAATACCTCGCCGCCCAACAGCAATGGCAGTACGTCGGGATGCATGGAGTTGGCGCTGCGCGCGGACACGCCACCGGGACCGGATGTCGTTTTCGCGTCGTTCGGGAGTTTTGACACCGACGGGCTCTTTCGGTCGGCTGATGGAGGCATTAGCTGGACGCAGGTGGGAACCACTTCCGATCTGATCGTCACCCGTCAAGGGCGCATGTCCCTGGCGATCGCGCCGAGCAACAACGATATCATGTATGTGGCGATGGCCGATAACGGCATCGGGGCGCCGACCGGCACGATTGTCAACGTGTTCCGGTCGTCCGATGGCGGGCTTACGTGGACGCCGCAGCTCACGCCATCGCACCCCATCAACCCCTACCTGCTGAGCAATATGGCGTTCTCGAACGGCTGTTTCGGCTCCGCACTCCGATCTCAGGGGTGGTACGACAACGTCATTGCCGTTGACCCCCTCGATCCAAACATCGTCTGGGTCGGCGGAATCGACCTTTTCCGGTCCGAGGACGGCGGGCAGACATTCAAAGTCGCCAGTTACTGGTTCTTTGATCCCGGCGACCTGAATTACCTTCACGCCGATCACCATGTTCTCGTCTTTCACCCTGATTTCGACGGCGCAAGCAATCAGACGCTCTATTCCGGAACCGATGGCGGGCTTGCTCGAACGGACAACGCCCGTGCAGCCGTCAGCACGAATGATTGCCCGACTTCATCCCCGGCGCCCTTGCCTGCCGTCGCGTGGACCGGTCTGAACAACAACTACGGCACGGCCCAGTTCTATCACGGTGATGCCGCCAACCAAGAGGACACTTTCGCAGGGGGGACGCAGGACAACGGCGTCTTGCTGACCAATTCCGCTGTCGACCCGAATGCGTGGCGGCAAGTGGTCGGGGGAGACGGAGGCTACTTCGCGATCGACCCCACCAACAACGACATCATGTACACGGAGACCCAGCGATTCCCCGCCATGCTCAAGTCGATTGACGGAGGTGAGATCTGGGAGTCCGCGATCAACGGCATATTCGATATCGACGGGCTCTTCATCACGCCTTTTGCCATGGATCCTGTCAATCCGCTCGTGCTCTGGACAGGGGGCCAACGACCATGGCGGACAACGGACGGTGCGGCCAACTGGTCGTTAGCCGGTAACGACTTTCCGTCGGCGGGGACGATCTCCGCCATCGCCATCGCCCCGTCCAACAACAACATCGTTTTCCTGGGATTCAACAACGGCTACGTTGCCAAGACGCTGGACGGCTTGGCACCGTCCCCCACCTGGACGGTATTCAACGCGACGAACGGTTTGAACATCGGAGCGTACGTGAGCAGCGTGGCGATCCATCCTTCCAACCCGAATATTGTCTATGCAACGTACTCGACATTCAATGTAACTCACGTATTGCGATCAGTGGACGGCGGCACGACATGGACGCCGATCGACACCGGCGTGGATGTCGCGGGAGTACCCGATATTCCGGTGCATTGGATCGCGATTCGACCGTGCGATCCGAACCAGCTCTTTCTAGGTACGGAACTCGGCGTTTTTGACAGTGACGACGGCGGCGCGACTTGGAACCCGGCGAATACAGGCTTGTCGCATACGGTCGTTGAAGCCCTGGATTTCCCCGACAATTATCACCTGGTCGCGTTCACGCACGGCCGGGGCGCCTTCCGGGCGGAGCTCGATTGCCCCTGCGGAACGGGTCCCACCGTCGACTGCAACAACAACGGCAATCCCGACGAGTGTGATCTGGCCTTTGGGATCAGCCCGGATTGCGATGATAACGGTGTTCCTGACGAATGTGATGTTGTGTCGGGCGCGGCGGATTGCGATGGCAATCTCGTTCCCGACGTCTGCGAGGAAGATTGCAACGCCAACAGTGTCGTCGACGCATGCGACGTGGACCCTTCCGATCCCGATGGGAACGGCGTCAGCAGCCCCGACTGCGATGGCAATCTGGTGCCGGACGAATGCCAGCAGGACTGCAATGCCAACGGCGTGCCGGACACCTGCGACATTGATCCGAGCGATCCCGACGGCAACGGCTCCGTCAGTGCCGACTGCAACAACAACGGCTTTCCAGATGAATGCGATGTCACGGGCGGGGGGTTGCTGATGAGTGTCGATTTCGAATCGGGCCTGCCCGCCGGGTGGACAGCTCAATTCCCCTTCGTCGTTACCAACTTCTGCTCAAGTGGCACACCTTGCAGCGGAACGCACTGGGCGTACTCCGGCAGCGTGTTTGGTTGCGAATACGGGGATAACGAAACAGCCGAGCTCATTTCACCGCCGATCCCTCTTGGAAATTCAACGTCGGAGCTTCGCTTCTGCCAAAACCTCGAATCTGAAGAAGGCTTCGATTTTGCGGAGGTATTCGTCAACGGCCAACGCGTTTTCCGCGAAAGCGGCTCGTCCAACGGATGGGAGGAAGTGGTCATCGACCTGACGTCCTTTGCCGGCCAAGCTGTAACGATTACCTGGCGTTTCACAAGTGACGGCGGCGTCAGTGGGTATCTTGGGTGGCAAGTTGACTTCGTTCGCGTAACGTCCGGAAGCGCGGATTGCAATGCGGACGAAGTGCCCGACGAGTGTAACACGGATATGAACGGGAATGGCATTCCCGACGCGTGCGAGGCCATTTGTTGCCTGGGTGGCGGCGTTTGCACTCCGTCGGCGCTTGGAGACCCGAATCCGTGCATTCTCCAAGGGGGCGCGTACGTCCAGGGAGTCTCCTGCGCGGCGGATTGCCAGCCCAACGGACTCCCCGATGCCTGTGAGACGGTCGAATCCGGGGTTGATTGCAACGCAGACTTGGTTCCGGACGAGTGTCAGCTGGCTGATAACGACTGCAACGCAAACGGCGTTCCCGACGAATGCGATCCCGATCAGGACGGCAACGGTGTACCGGATGACTGCGAAATTCCGCCGCCGCTCGCAGCCACTTCCTATCCAAACAGTGTGCTGAAGAGCCGATACATTTCATTTGTCCCGGATCCATCCCTGCTGGGTGAGCTCCACGGCTACGAGGTGAAAGAAATCGTGGGGGGCGAAAGCTGGTTCATCAGCACGCCGCGCACGACGCCGGCGTCCATTGCCGCCAAGGGACTGTGCTTCCTGGTTTCGGACGAAGATCCTCCGCTCTACGACTTCGCGACCTTGCCGGTGATTAGCGTCGGAGGGTGCCTTATCTCTCCCGGAGATGCCGCGCTTGCACCGGATGGAAGGCGATACGAGGTACGCACAACGCTTGACGGGGTGAAATTCTCCCAGCCGCTCTCTGTCTACACCAACCACATGCCGACCAACGACCGCTGGTGGGGCGACGTTGTTGGACAATTCAGCATGACGGGGGACCCGACCACGACTCCCCCGACGCCGCCCAACCATTGGACTCCCCCGGACGGCCGGACGAACGGGTTTGACATCGGCGCGGTGCTACAGGGATTCAGCGGGCTGCCATCTGCTCCCGACACGACCTGGTCGGACGTAAATCCCAGCCTTCCGGACCGGGTGACCAACGGTGCGGATGCGCTGCAAGTCGTAAACGCATTCGCCACGGGGAGCGGCAAGGAGTTCTACCCATTTCCGGTGCCAGACCCGCCCGGAGATCAGGGTCAGGCAGGATGTCCGGCGCCGCCGCTGCAGATTGAACTCAATCCGTGAGACGCAACCGCTCCGGTTTCCTGCTGATGAATATTGACAATCCGCACGGGCATCGCACAATCTTCGCCCATTCGCGTTGTGTCGAGCATGCCTCGAAGCAATGACCGGAGAGTCCATTGAAATCGAATGTCAAGCCGGCCTCGGAAGAACCCGCCATTCGCGTCGTGATGATGCCACGCGACACGAACGCGGAGGGCACCATTTTCGGCGGCGTGGTCCTCTCACTCATGGACCAAGCCGCATACGTCGAAGCCATCCGCCAGGCGCACCACCGCTACGTCACCGTCTCATTTGATGAAGTGGAGTTTCATAAGCCAATCTACATGGGCGACGTGCTCAGTATTTACGCTCACGCGACCAAGGTCGGCCGCACTTCGATCACGATCAGCGTCAAGGTCTGCGCGCGACGGCGGAGTGAGCCCGACGTCGATGTACACGTGACGGACGGGCAGGTGGTATTCGTTGCCGTGGATAACGGGGGTACACCGGTCCCCGTTTTTGCGGCGTAGCTGGTGGCCGTACCGGGCGCTATTTCATTCCCTCGACGCGTTCCTGCCAGGCTTGATCGAGAACCGCCAACTCGGCCGACACCTCGTCCATCTGTTCTTGCAGTTCGGCCAATGCCTCGGGATCCGTCACAATCCGAGGATCGCCGAATTTCTCATGCAATTCGGCGAGTCGCGTCTCCTGTTCAACGACCATGGATTCGATCTGCTCGACGGTAAGATGGTCGTATTGTGCCGTGGGCGACCGGGTCTTTCTGGGTGCCTGCGCCTCGCGGGCGGCTTTGCGCTGCTTCTTGAGCGCTGTCTTCGTCGCTTGCGAGGCATCCGCACTCTCGGATGCGGTCGCGGCAGCCGCGAGAGCAGCCTTCTGGCGTTCCAGCTCTTCGATGTGAAACGTGTAGTTCCCGTTGAATGCGGCCCAATGAGACGGTCGCATGACGAGAAGGCGGTGGACAACACGATCGAGAAAATAGCGGTCGTGGCTGACCGTCAGAATTGTCCCGGCATATTCGACGAGGGCTTCTTCGAGGCACTCGCGTGAGGGAATATCGAGATGGTTGGTCGGCTCGTCGAGCACCAGCAGGTCCGGTCCCTGAAGGATCAGCGAGGCCAGGCGCACGCGAGACTGCTCTCCGCCTGAGAGCATGCCGAGTTTCTTGAATACGTCATCGCCGGTGAATAAGAACCGGGCAAGATATGAGCGAGCCTCATGTTCGGACATCTCCGGGCGGGCGGCGCGAATTTCTTCCAGGACGCTCCGCCGGTGGTCCAGCTCGAAGTGTTCCTGCGTGTAGTAGCCGATTCGCAGGGAGGGATCGACAATGACCTCTCCCGCGGTGGCGTCGAGTTCGCCAAGCACGATCTTGAGGAGCGTCGTCTTCCCAACGCCGTTCGGGCCGGTGATGCCCATGCGCTGTCCCGCATCGAGTTGAAGCCTCAGGCCCTCGAAAACTCGCCGGTCGCCAAACGACATGGCAAGGTCGTCGCAGCGCACGACGGTTCCCTGCCCCGCATCCGCCGACGCGAAATCGATCCGTACCTTCTTGCGCTGGGTGACGGACTCGGTGGTCAGGTCGCCATCGTTGAGTTTTCGTTCGAGCCGCGTTCGACGTCCCTGTGCCTCCTTGGTGCGCTGCCCGGCAAGATGGCGGGCAATGAAGTCCTTCTCCTTGCGGATGAAAGCCGCGTCCTTCTCGAACTGCCGCTGCTGCGTGAGTTCGGCGCGGGCCCTGGTCTGGGCGTAGTTGCTGTAATTGCCGGGATAGCTCCGGGCCTTTCCGCGATCGATTTCAATGATGCGCTCGCACGTGCGATCCAGCAGATAGCGGTCGTGCGAGATAATCACGGCCCCGCCCCGATGGTTGGCCAGAAAGCGCTCGAGCCACCGCACGGCGTCGATATCCAGATGGTTCGTGGGTTCATCCAGAAGCAGGAATGTGCTGTCGGCCAGGAGTAGCCGCGCCAGCGCCGCGCGGCATTTCTGTCCGCCGGACATGACGCGAAGCGGACGGTGATAGTCCTCGGGGGAGAAGCCCAGCCCGCCGAGAATTTCCCCCAGCCGAGCCTCCATCGCATTCCCGCCCTCCACCACGAAGCGTTCGTGCAGGCGATCATACGAGGCCATCAGCTTCTCGAGCGCCTTGTCGTCCGGGCAGGCGGCCATTTCCGCCGAGACCTCGTGCATGCGCCGTTCGATTTCCAGTAGCTCATCGAAGGCCCGGGCGACTTCGTCGTGCAGAGTCCGGTTCGGATCGATGTCGGGTTCCTGGCGAAGGTAGCCGATGTCGACCCCGGCCGATCGAATGACCTCACCGGTGTCGGGCTGAATCTCGCCGGCGATGAGCCGGAACAGCGTGGTTTTCCCGACGCCGTTCACGCCGATCAAGCCGGCGATCTGCCCGGGGTGCAAGTCCAGGCTGAGCCCGTCGAGTACCACCCGGGTACCGAACTGCTTGACGACGTTCTGGAGCGATACAACCGCCATGGCCTCATCTTAGGGGAACCGGCATCGGGGCTTCAACGAATGGAAGATGCGAGAGAGCGGCAGGAGCGAAATCGCCGCCGTTGACGCCGCCCCGGAGGCGGCTACACTGGCACCGTTCGCCCGGGTGGCGGAATTGGCAGACGCGCAAGCTTGAGGTGCTTGTGTCCAATAAACGGACGTGCTGGTTCAAATCCAGTCCCGGGCATTCCCTGCCGCATATTGCAAATCGGCCTTTCTCGGTACAACGTTATCGTCAGGAATTTTTGATCGCGCCAGAATACGTTGGCGATAGGCTGCTGTTGGAGCGTTCTGTCGACGATCGCCGATGGTTGATTCAAAGCGACCCCGCTCAGGCTCCGGGAAATGACCAGGCTCCTCAATAGATTCCGCCGCTCACCCCCCCAGCAAGCCTGTTCCACTCCGGTCGATCGGCCGGGGAACATCGCCGATCCAAACCCGGAGGCAGCCTACCAGCTTTGTCAGTTTGACGATCGCCTCGCCCCCGTCCTGTTACGCTGGGTGGACTCGCCGCGCGTGCTGCGCTGGCTGGCGCCGAGCGTTGAGCGTGCCCTCACCCCCGACATGGTTCTCGAGTGGCGCCGCAAGGGCGGCCGGCCGCTGTGTCTCGTTCGCCACCCCGGGCCGACTCTCCTGGCGTACGGCGAGCTCAATCCCATGCGCCACCAGCCGGGACACTACTGGCTGGGGCACATCCTGGTTGATCCGGTGAAGCGGGGGAAAGGAATCGGAACGCGGTTCATTCGAGCCATGGAGCGATATGCCTTTCGGTCGATGGGTGCGCTCCAGCTATCCCTGGTGGTATTTCCGGACAACAGGTCGGCCATTGCCTGCTACGGTCGCGCCGGTTTTCGGTCGGTGGGCGAGGAGCACCACCGGTTTTTGCCAAGCGGCCCCATGCACTGCCTGCTGCGGATGACCCTCATGCGGAGCGAGTGGGAGAGTCTCGAGGATCGGCATTCCGCCTGAGGCGCAACTTCGGCGCCTCTGTCGGCATTCTTGGCCATCCGGAAAAATCTTCGGCAGTGCCCCAGCTGTTTTTCGACGGATCGACGTTTGATCTTCCCAATCGTTCTCAACTTAGCCGGAGGCACCGCTCGAATCCGGCTCGACTTCGATCGCGGCAAAGATACCATCGAGCAGCCCGTTCACCGCCAGCGTAACGCCCTCCGAGAACTGAGGGAGCGCCGCCGCCCGGAATTCGCGGCCTACATCGCAGCCTGCTGACAGTGATGACAATCCCAGAAGTGTCATTATTATGGCACTTCCCAACGACCGCAGGCCGACTCTCTTCTCCGTTGGAACCATCCGACATTCCTCCTTGATCCCTGCCCGTGGATGCGCGAATAGGACCGGCCCGGTTTGGGCATGGATTCCCTATCGGAGGGCGCAGCGCGATCGGATGAGGATTGGAGCGGCACGCCGATGTTCGCTTCGATCGCTCCAGGAACGAAGGCGCAGGGATTGCCGGAAATTACTCCGCGAATCGCTTCCGCGTATAGGAGAATTCCTGCGCCGTGGGCTGTCCGTTTCGCACCCCGTCAAACCGCACCATCAGGCCGTCGTCACCGACCTTACGGAAGATGAATCGGCGCGGAAAGGCACGGGCTGGATCCTCGAAGACCGCTTCACCCTCGCCCAGGCTTGAGAGCGTATACGCCAGAGCACTATCCGACTCCTTTTCCCACGGTATAAGCCCCGGAGCGCTAAAATGCCTCAGGCGGAAGACAATGCGGTCCCCCTCCGCGGTGATGGTCAACAACTCGTACATCCAGGTCTTCCCGTTCTTCAGCCAACGAAATACACCCGTGATGGAGTCTCCGGACGGAGCGCTCCAATATTCCGTCAGCTCGTCCTCTCCGTCCCTTCGTTCCCATTGCCCGTGGAGAAAACGGAGCTTCTCCAGAGCCTCGCTTCCTTTCACGCTGACGGAGGAACCGGCAGCTAGATCGGCTGCCGGCGAGATTCCGACCCCAAACAGGATGATTGCGACAGCACAAAGGACTGACCGGGCAATGACGTTTCTATGGTGATGCACGGCTGGTTTCTCCAAGTGGACGGACGCGGGGCGACTTACTTCTCCCCCTGCAAACTCTGATAGAACATGAGGGCGTTCCCATCGGGATCGAAAAACGTGGCGAGCTTGACCATGCCCTCAATGGTCATGGTGGGGCCGTCGAATCGAACGCCCTTCCCCTCCACGACTTTCCGGGTCGCATCGATATCCTTAACGCCGAAAGTGAGGGTCGCCCCACCCTTCCCCCCCGCCTCCTGAACCTGCGAAAGGCCGACGTTCACGCGTGCAACCGACGTTGCGAGCTCGCACCACGCGATTTCTTCGACCTTGTAGAGCAGCTTGAAGCCGAGCACGTCCTGATACCAGCGCATGGAGCGTTCCAGATCAGTGACGTGCATCGAGCAGGTCAGCCCGCCGTCATAGCCCAGATCGGCAGCCATTTGGGTCTTCCTCCCTCCAACGATCCGACCCGCTGCGCGACCCGGATCCGCCCGGTTCTGACACAGCCATCCTGTGTCACTTGGTCGCAATAATGTACTTGATACAAAAACCGGTCAAGACAATAATACAAGCGGAGGTGAATCGTGGCCGAGCGCCCAACTTTGCGATTCCTTGCCGGCCTATTCCACCACAGGTGGAACGTACCCGTTCTGGCGGAGCTTCGGCGGACAGATGGAGCCAAGTTCGTCACGCTGGCCCGGCGTTTGGACGTGAGTCACGACTCTCTGACCCGAACCCTGGGTGATTTGGTGGAACGCGGCTGGGTCTTACGCAACGCAGGGTACGGGCACCCGCTCCGCCCCGAGTACGTCCTGGTGCCACAAGCGCGGCAGCTTGCGGAGCGGTGCCTACTGCTGACCAGCGTGCTCGGGCGTTTGGGAATCTTGGATGTGGCGATGAAGAAGTGGTCGATGCCGATCCTGTTTGCGCTGGGGTCAGGTCATCGCAGATTCTCGCAGCTTCGGGCGGCGATGGCGGACGCCACGCCGAGGGCTCTTTCGCTGACCTTGAAGGGGCTTCAGCCGCCCGGGCTCGTGCAACGCTTTGTGGAAGGAAACTACCCGCCGTCGAGTATCTATGAACTGACCTCGAAGGGCCGGGAGCTTACGCCCGTTCTCGCGACGTTTGAAGTGAATTGAGAACCGGGTCAGTCGCCGGGGGCCGTCCGCACAAGGCCCGCCTCGACCCAGTTGAAGCGGTCCTGGATGTCACCATTCTTGCCGTAGTCCACGATCAGCTCGATGCGGTTGGCGCGGCGGACATCGACGCGTACGGGTCCGATGAGCCGCCCCGGCCGCAACCCGGTTTCAGCATATTTGCGAACACCGTCGACCAGAATGTAGGCGGAGACATCGGCAAAGGGCCCGCTCCGATCATCCAGGCCCAGCGCCGTGACGAATTCACGGTATTCGGATTTGAGCTCATAGATCAGGCTTGTTCGGCTGTGAACGCCGATGCCGCGGTCGTAGGTCTCGCCATCGACGAGAATCGGCTCACCGAGCGCGTTTTGGTTCACTCGATAGGGCCAGGAAATCCCCAGCATTGGCGTGTGATCGAAGCTCACGGGTTCAAGCTCGCCGAGCCATTGCCATCGACCGCCAATCAAATCAACGCGAGCAACCCGCTGCGCGGAAATGGAAACCCTGAAGCCCGCGACGTGCTCAGCTTCAATGTTATCCTCTGACCAGACCAGACTCCGGCAAGTCAATCGCTCGCCGTGTACTGTCGTTACGATGGCGAGCGGAAGTGGCATTCGCAGCGTGCTGAGTCCGCTCATCCTCAGGAACTGAATGACGGACCAGGGGATGGAGTCCGCCCCGCGCGGCCCCTCGATCGTCACACCTGCACTGTCGACGCTCACGACCAACCCACGGAGTTCGTCTCCGTTGGTGAGGCGGATTCGGTCATCCGTCTCCTTCGTTGTTTGCTTATCTGGCACGTCCGCCCCCAACGCCCGTGAAGAAATCGCCGGGCGGAGCCGAATCTCGCGGAGCCCCTCCAGAGGCGCGCGGAGAGTACCGGCGGAGGCAGACTCGATCTCGACGGCTTCCACGCCACGCCCCACGACCCGCCCGTAAAGATGGTCCCCCCCCGCCAGTATGAATTCCGCATCAGCAACCGGCGGAGGCTGATCGGAGTTTGACGTGGAAATGCGGACTATTTCCTCAGTGGGGATCGTAACCTCGCGGCCGTCGGCAAGCTTGAGGTTCGCGTGGCCGTTCAGTGTGAATCGAATCAAGCGGCCCTGGACCTGAACGGGATCGATGGTCCGTACCGTTACTTCCCCTCTTGCAGGAGCGCTCCAGGCAAACGCGAGGGCCAGGGACCAGATTCGACGTCGTGACAGGATTTCCGCAACGACACCCATAAACTACCTGCCTTCGCGTTGGTTTATCACCCTATTCTACGATCGAGGTCGTCGATCGGTGCGCAGAATCGACTACTTCTGAAAGATCGGCAGGAGTCGGTTGGGAATTTGAAGGATGATCAGGGCCATGGCTGTCCCGTATTCGGGCCCGGCTTGGCCGCGCCAGAGTCCTTCCGGCTCCTGGCGATCGAGGAGTTCCTGGCGGATCGCGGGCCACCAGACCGACCAGTACTCGTCGCCAGCGAGGAACATGGCCTGCGCCGCATAGTAATGGCCGTACTCATAGTGCCCGACGTTCTGCTCCTTGGGAGGTGTGAAGCGAAGAAGGTATTGGAGCCCGCGGTAGATCTCGTCGCCTTCGTAAATGCCGGCATATTGGAGCGCCGCAACGCCGCCTGCCGAGCGGGCGAAAGCCGATCCCCCCGCGCCCAGCATGTAGCGAAAGCCACCGTCGGGATTCTGACTGTTGCGGATGTATTGCACACCGCGATCAATGACGCCGCGATCGACATATACCCCGACATTTCGAGCCGCGCGTAACGCCATGATCTGGCAAACCGTCACGGATATATCCGCATCGGCGCGAACCGGCTGATAGCGCCATCCGCCTTCTTCGTTTTGCGTATTGACGATCAGGCGCACGCTCTTGCGGAGTTTCTCGTGGAGGTCCTCGCGCGGACTCATGCCATAAATTTCCGCAAGAAAGAGCGTTGCGAAGCCGTGGCCATACATCGGGCCATGGGAGGTCTCCGCGGCGAGCAGCCCGCTCTCCGAACTGTGCGCGAGGATGAATGAGAGACAACGGGAGACGTTATCGCCGTATCGGCCGCGCCCCGGCGTGTTGCCGTCGGCCATGAAAGCCAGCCCGGACAGCCCGGTAAGTCCGACGTGAGGTCCATAATGCGACATCGCGCCGTAACCGCCGTCGTCGGCCTGATTAGCCGCGAGCCACGCAAGACCACGATCCACGTCGCTGCGCCATTGCGGCGTAAGCTCGCCCGACGAAGCGCTTGCCGTCTGGGGCGCGTCATCCGATGAAGCGCGTGCGTTGACTGCACTTGGTAATCCGACGAGGAAGAACCCCGCGGCCAACTGAAAGACGATTCGAAAGACGATCGGTATTGACCTCGCCATCATGGTCTCGTTTTGAATGGGATTTATGTGGTCACGGCTGTGGCGGTTGGGTGGAAGCCCCTTCCTGGAGAGCGCGGTAATATCGCTCGATCCACTCCCGATAACGATCGAGGAAAGCCTCATCGGATCCCTGGATCATCTCTTCACGCTCGCGCAACGGCAGATTGCCCCACCCGGAGCGCAGCTCGCGCAGTTCGCCGGAGGGCAACTGAACCGCCTCAGGGCGAACACCGGGCGGGGCTTCCTCAGAGGCCTCCTTTGCATCCGAGGTCGCACCGGTTTTTCGGCTCTTATCGGTTTCCCCTTTGGACTCAGGCCGCCGACGCTTGTCGCTGCTGCTTGAGGGTGGACCCGAAGAGCGCGAGCGCGTTCGCCGTGAAGCCTCGGCGATGGCGAGGTCGAGATTCTTGAGGATTTCTTCCTGAACAGCCTCCGTCTGGGGACCGGTATCGAAATCAATTTCCAGTCGTCTCGACGACGCTTCCATCAGTCGGATAATCTCCGACATCACATCGTCGGCCTGTTCCCCGCCCGCCTCCCGTACCAGACGCCGGCTGAGATCGCTCTCGCGCTTCTCCTCCGGCTGCGGCTGCGATTCTCTCGGACCGGCTTGATCTTGCGCTGCAGCCCGCGGGGAAATCGAAGCGAACGGGATGAGCGCCAAAGCACAGAGATGAAATACCTCGAAGCGGCGTCGCACGCAAAACCCGAGCGCCGTTGCCGCTCGCAAAACCGCGCGGGGCAGCGCCCGCGGCTGGCCTGGCGAAAAAGGCGAATGCCTTCGCGCTGCGGCAACGATCCGGTGCGCGGATAGCGCCATGTCTGTTCGTGTTCCAAACACCATTGCTTCGACCTCTACGGCTGCCCTGCTTTTCCGGTGAGCCTTTCCGTCAAGCTTCGCACCTGCGCCTGGTCCTCCCCCAAGGCGCGCACCTGGCGAAGCAACCGTTCGGTTGGCTCCCGGTCGGTGAGCTTCTCTTCCAGTTCACGCGTACGCTTGTTCACGTCCTCCTGCATAGCACGGAGTACGAGCAATTCCGCCACAGTAGGTATCGGCTTTCCCGAGCCGGCCGCTCCGCCCTGCCCACCGCCCCCTGACGCCTCGGCTTCTGCGAATTTCTCCTCAGTGTTCATTTGCTGGGTTTGGTCGATGGCTGCCAGCAGCCGGGCCAATTCGCGGAGCACGCGATCGGACGTTTCCAGCAGTTCGTCGTCCAATCGACGGGACTCGAGTCGCTGGCGGCAGTCGCCAACCCAGTCGGAGACACGCTCCATCGCCCAATGATAGACCGCAACTTTCTCCAAATCCGGCAGCACCGAGGCGATCAGCTCCTCGACTCCGGCTTCTTCCCGAGCAAGGCGCGCGGCATCCCGCGCTTCCCGGCGCGTCACCACTTCCGCCTCGCGCACGGTTTCGACCAGGGCGGTCGCCTTCTGATGAACGGCATCCTGCGCGGCTGCAATCTCCTGAAGATCATCCTTGATCTCGTTGAGGTATTTCTGGAGCAACGCCTGTTCGGCTTCGCGTGCAGCCTCCTCGGTCATGGCGAGGGCCTCTTCGAGGACCGTCACAGCGGCGTCTTGGGCCGGCGGAGCCTCCTCGATGCGCCGATCTTCAAGGCGGGCCTCCGCATCTGACATGGGGGCAACCGCATCCTTCACGCGTTCGGCAATACTCATCAAAACGCGGACCGCGGCAAAATCGGTGCTGAGCTGATCGGTGTTACGGCGCAGACGCGCCTGATCCTCCGCCAGTTCATTCACGACCTCGTCCCCCGCCGCCATCACCCCTGCCTCATGCGTGGCCGCACGAAGATCGCGCTGCTGCTCGATGATGACGCGCAGTTCCTCCTCGGCGCGGCGAGCCTCTTTGCGCAAGAATTCGAGTTCGCGCTGCCGGCGCGATTCAAGCGCGTCGGCCATTCGTCGCAGCACATCCGCCGCTGATTTCTGTTCCATTGCCGCCGACGCCGTACGGTTCTCCTGGAGTGCGTTCTTCGCACGCCGGATGCGGTCTTGCAGCCCTTCCGACCGGGCGGCACGATCCGCATCCTCGATCGCCGCACCGGCACCGGGATCGGATCCACTCACCGATTCACCAACTTCCTTCATGCGCTTGAGCAGACGAGCGAGATCTTCGCCGATGCTGTCCTGCTCACGGGCGAGTCGATCCAGCGACTGTCTTTGGGATTCTTCAAGCTCTTCGCGACGTTTGCCCAGCGTCTCTTCCCCGAGCGCATTGGTCTCGCGGCGGATGCGGTCCTGGCGATCAATCAGGCCGCGTGTGTTCGACACCAGGGATTGGAAATCGCCCCACTCGCCGAGCTGGCGAAGGATCTGCCCCAGTTGCTGGCCCGCGTGTCGCTGCGCATCAACGGCTCGCACCAGCTCCTGCGTCTGCTGCTCGGCCTTTGACTCTTGCGCAGCCTGCGCCAACGCCTGCGCCGACAGCGCGATCGAACCGCTCTCGACCTGCTCGAGCGAGCGTCCGACATCAGACAGCGCCTTGCGCATCGCCGGCTCACCCGCCTGGTTCGCCTCCATGCGCTGGTGCAAGCTCGATACGCGACGGGCGATCTCACGAAGCCTGCGACCCAGCCGAACCGCGCCACGCGACAGGCTTCGTGCCGACTCGCGATCCGAATCGGCCAGGTCGCCCTCCGAAGTCCGCCCGGCCAGGCTCTCCGTGTCGGACTCGTCGTTGCGAAGCTCATTGGCGACCTGACGTACCGCCTCTTCGACCTGCACGATTTCCTCGCGAACGCGCGATTCGAATTCGGCGGTGGCGATGATTCGCACGTACAGCGGCGGAGAATGCCCGACGTTGACGTCCGACGAGGCTGGATCATTGTCCCATGCGGCCAATTCGCAGCGAAGAGTCTGCCCCGCAACGACACCGTATTCTGCGAGAGACCAATTGAATCGCATGGAACCGAGAACACCGTCAGGCTGAGTCATCGTGCGGGTGTATTCGGTCAAATCGATCTCGGACGGGCGCGCATCAGCTGACAGGCTTTCGACGATCAAAGCAACACGGCGGATGCCGAAATCATCCTCGATCCTGGCCGCCAGACCCAATACGGCGGTGGGAACAACCTCCACATTGCCGGCGGGT
Organism: Phycisphaerae bacterium; assembly: GCA_024102815.1. Lineage (NCBI taxonomy): Bacteria > Pseudomonadati > Planctomycetota > Phycisphaerae > Phycisphaerae bacterium. The sequence goes on along the minus strand of JAGFJJ010000059.1, from coordinate 103,375 downwards.
TCGGACCAGTTGACATTGGGAGGGCCATCGGGCACGGCGCGAATCGTAAAGTCCGCAGCGCCGTGGTTGTGAAAACCGTATTCGTCCTGCAGCTCGACGGAGAAGACCCGATCCGCGTCCACGGCAAATCGCGCGGCCATCTCCGTCCGATCGTCGGATGCCAGTTCGAAGGGAAGCAACTCGCCACTTTCCCATCGCAAGCCACTTGGAAAGCGCTGCATATCTTCGGCAATCGGCTTGGCCGCGGTTACCGACACCGTGACGAAACCGCCGATTGGGGCCGTGACGGGACCCTGGCGGAGATCGTGGAATCGCATGGTTGAGGCCGGCGCGTACGGCGGTGGTTCGACGGATGCCAGCACGTCGACGATCTCCGGACGTTGAACGACCCGAATCGTGGAAGCCTGCCGCCGCGTGTCCGCATCACCAGCCTCAAACCAATAGACCAGATCGCGGGTGATTGCATCGACCCGCGATGTGAAGACGTTGTCGTGCTCTCGTTGCATGGCCTGCGCCACGATCTGCCCACTGGCATCGAGCAGGTAGACCACGGCGCGCAATTGATCGGTAAGGCCCCGGTCCACGGCAACCCGCAGAACTGCCGCGTCTCCAACGGCCACGGCGCGATTCCCCGTCAAGGGACGCAGCGCTACGGCACGAGGCCACTCGATCGCGCCGAATGGATAGATGTAACGATAAACGCCGGTTCCCAGCCAAGTTGGTGCGAACGTCAGCACCCCCGAGATTGCGATCACAGTGACGAGCAGGAGAGCCGCCTGGCGAAGCAGCGGCCGCGGGTTCAGGACCGACTCCAGCGGCATCGAGCGCAACGACGCGTCCGTGTCCTCGACGACCTGGTGCATCAGCCCCTCGGGACGCCCGGCCGTGCGGTCCATGAAGTCCACGCTGCTCGAAAGACGGTCGTTCAGTACGGAAAAGCGCGACTCCAGGAGGGCCGCGATCCGGGGCAGCTCCATCGGTGCCGCTATCGGCTTGACGATCCAGCGCATGGTGGCGAGCACAAAGCCGGCAAGAAACAGGATACCGCCGAGGAGGCGGAGAAGTGGTGGCAAGGTAAAAAGGAAGTCCACGGTCACGATAGTCAGCAGGGAGACGATTCCACCTGACGCTACCGCGCACGCTCCGTAGACCAGCAGACGGCGACGAATCATTCGCCGCATCGTCCGCAGGCGGTCGAGCAGACGAAACTCGCTCGTACTGGCAGCTACAGCAGCCCGAACCACTTTCGCAGACTCCATTCCATTCCGATCAGTAGAACAAAGACACCAAGGGCGAGTCGCGAGTCCCACAGCGGCTCGGTGATATCATCGGGTATGTTCACGCTCCCGTCGCGAATATCCGCAAATCCCGCTGCCAACTCATCCAGGGCGAGAACGCGCCCGCCGGTGCGCTCAGCAATTTCCTCCAGCGTGCGGTGGTCCGCCTCCGGGTGGCGCAGCTCGCGCTCAGGGCGGGCGACATGAAACGTCCAGGGCAATCGCCCATCGTCCGAATCCGCTGTTCCGGAGACACCGGGTTCCAAGACGTATAAACCCGGCCGGCGAGGAATGAATGTTCCCTCAAATCGCGTCGAGAGCGGGCCAAGGCGCCGAAGATCGGGTCGCGCTTCCATCGCCGCACGAGTTTCTTCTTCGCTATTCTTGCTTCGGTCGACCGGACTCAATTCCGACTCCTGCTCCCGTTTCACGCTTACAGAGAAGGAATCTCCCAAACGTGCGGATAGTGCACCGTCCCTCACTTCCGCTTCGATCCGGACCGGCGCGCCGAATTCGTACTCGCGACGATCGGTTCGCAGGGTCAATTGGCGCTCTTCCGCCCGCGGCCCACTTGGGGCCAGAAATCGAACGACCTGGACCCAGTAGCCGTCGTGCAGCAGCTCGCCCGTGTGCCGTCGCCAGCGCCATGTCTCGTCCGTGGCCTGGAAGAAGAGCTTTCCAGCTCCGTATCTGCCGACCACGACGATGGGCATACGATCATCGCCAACTCCCGACGCCGCCAACGTCCGCTGCGTAGGATGATAGGCCAGCGCGACGGCTCCCGGTTTGACACCGCCTGTCCGCAGGAACCAATACAGCGGCGGGAGCTTCTGCGGATCGAGCAGCGCAGCGCTGATGCTCTCACTTCGGGAGCTCGGTATCGCCCGGAAGATTCGGTGTTCACGTCCCTCTGACGAAAGCACCGGCATGAACCCGGAAGCCGAGATCACGCCGATGTCGCTGCGGGGGTCAACCTGGACGGGAATGAGACGCTCCAACGGCGTTCCCACGAAGCGCTGCGGAGCGGAGCGTTCTCCGGCGATCAGCCCGAAGCCGCCGCCGACATGACCGACATAGTCGAGCAGCATGTCCATTTGGGCCGCACTGAGCCAGCCCGCGCGGGGATCGACGTCCCCGAATAGCACGACGTTGTATTGATGCAACTCTTCCGGCGAATCCGGAAAACGTCGAATGCGTTCGCTCCCCTCCTGTACAAAATCCCGATCGGCATCGAGCAGGAGCACGGACAGCTCCATCGACTTTTCGCGCAGCAGCGCATTCTTGAGATAGCGATACTCGAAGCGGGGGTAGGCATCGACAAAGAGAATCCGCAAACGCTCGTCGCGCGCGAAAACATCCACGACGGCGGAGTTATTGCCGGCAACGAGATCCTGCGCGGGGGGCGGTACCTCGATACGATATCGATGTTTTCCGGAACGCTGCGGACGAACCACAAATTCCACCCGGGTGAGGCCGGCTTGTGGGTCGATTGTCACGGCTCGTGAATCGAGCTTCGTATCGGTGTCTTCGTCGAAAAGGTTGACGTCCACCGCAAGCGGCTCGGTCAATCCCCTGGCCTCTATGCGACCTTCGACTGTCGCGAGATCATTCAGGTAGACGACGGATTCCGATCGGAAAGCGTTTACCTCCAGATCGAATCGCGGCGCCGGAGAACCGATTCTCACAGGGAAGATGGGAATCTCCCGCCCGCGAGCAAGTTCGAGCACATCTGCCAGACCGGCCGTCTCCGTGCGCTGCCCATCCGAAGCAAGGACCACGGCGGCGATTCGACGGCCGCCCGAGCCCTCGAGTGCGGCGTGGAGAGCCCCCGAAAGATCGGTGGTTGTTCCCGTAGCGCTCAGCGACTCAAGACTGGCAACTAACTTCGTAGCATTCTGTTCCTTGGCAACCGCGGCGAGCGGTCGCACGTCAGAATCGAATGAGCTTAGTTGAACAGCGTTATGCTGGAGGAGCACGCGGATCGGCTCGGCGTCCCCGGCCAGCATCGCCCGCCGAGCCAGATCCAGTCGCGAATAGTCCGCCGGCGACTCCTCCGGCGGCAACGCGGCTCCCCTTCCTGCCCGCTCCTCGAGTTCAGGATCCATGTAGGCCTCCTGCATTCCCATGCTGCTCGAGGAATCGACAAGGAGCACGGTATATGCCGGCTCCGACCGGTTACGTTGGAGCACAATCGCAGGCTGGCAAAGGAGCAGGGCAACCCAGACAATAACCACGAAGCGAATCAGCCCCAGGATGAATCGTCGCCCCGGCGTGCAGCTCTCGCGACGGTAGATCAACAGCACCGCCGGAATCACGAGACATGCAAAGCAGAGCACCATCCAGGGTTGGACGGGGCTCTGCCATTTGAGCAGCAGCGGCGCATCCCGCGCCAACTGAATCTGCTCCAGCCCGAAAAGCCACTCCAGTACGCCAGTCACTGGCCCAGCCCCCCCGGAGCGGAAGCGGGCGGGTTTATTCGCGATCGCTTCCGCCCGAAGCGCATCGCCAGCCACATTTCGGCGATCAGCAGAATCAGTGCTGACCAGAGTCCGATTGTGGCCAATTCGAGCTTACTGGCCATCGTCGCGAGACGGTTTGATCCGGAGTACGCATTCAGAACGGTGATGGGCTTGCCGATGTCCTCCACCAGGGCCGACATGTCCCGCGTATGGAGGTCTGATTCGGTAGCGGGCACGTTTGCGGCGAAACGCCGCATGTCGCCACCGACGCTCAGTTCGAGCACCCCCGCACGCTGCACGGGACCGAAGTTCGCCGACACGCCGCGTGCATCGGCCACAAGTTCAATCGGCGCAAGTTGCCCATTTGAATTCCGCACCTGCAGGGGAAGAGATGTTTCCTGCGGCTGGAGCGGTTCCCGCAAGACCCCGCCGCATTCAAGATTGCGATGCGCGCCGCGCTGAGGTACCAAAAACGATGTGGCGCTCAGCATGAGTGAAACGAAATCCCCATAGGCAGGCAGATTGGTCCACGCCATGTCCGCGCTGGTACCGAAGTACATTACCCTTCCCAGACCGCGCTGTCCCACGACCAGCAATGGTTCACCCGTTACGAGCGTCAAAACGATTTCGTCATCTGCTGGGACGTCCTCCAGCGGGATATACTTCCGCACGTGGGCCTGGAAGAGACCGCTGTCCGGAAATCCGGCGAATTCCACGATAATTGGATGAATTCGGGGAGGGACGATCAATGTCACGCCGTCGTTCGCCGTCTCAGATTCGCCGTCCGAGATGACCCGGGCCGGAACCATTCGTCCGGGAAGAAGGGCTCCGACGGCGTGGTTGAAGCTCGGCACGTCCACGCCGTCTCCCGCGAACAGTGCCAGCGCTCCGCCCTCCAGCACGTATCGGGTCAGTGCCGACCACGTGGCATCAGGAATCCGGGCAACGTCACAGAGCATCACCGCGGCGTACTCAGCCAGTGCTTCCGCCCCCAGTTCGGGCGCGCTGATCGTGGACACCTCGAAGACCGGACGGAACGAACCTTTATCCCGGTCACCCAATCCGGTTCGGACGGAGACCGGCGAAACCTGCGGGGCCAACGCCCTTTGTAAAAAATAGGCCGGGCCCGTTGTCGATGCTCGCCCCGGTTGCCCCTCGACAAGCAAGATGGGAATCCGCTCCCGAACCTCGACCGACAATCGCCTTGAATTGTCCAACACCAGGGCGTCTTCTCCGGCGTTGACGAGAGAAGCCTCGAGGACATGAATCCCCGCAGACGGCAACTCAAGTCCGACAACCACATCCGTGGCACCGCCGGATTCAATTCGCGGCAAGCTCTCGCGACGGAGGATTTCCTCGTCACGGCGAATCTGCAATGCAACATCCTCGGCATTCCTCTCCCGCAAGTTGCTCACTCGGACGACAAGTCGCGCCGGCAGGCCGACGGCCGTGAATGGCGACTCCAGGTGGATGTCCGTGATCGCGACGTTCTCTTCCGTTTCGCCCACCGGTACGAAAATCAACCCGGGCAGCCTTCCCGACAACGATTCCGCCAGTTCGCCAACTTCATCCAGAACACGGCTGGACAGGCCCGCTCCGCTCGCCGGAGTCCGGGCGTGATCCTTCGACGCCGCCCATGCGGGGCCGGAGAAGTCGGAAATGAGGTAAACGGCGCGATTCCCCGACGGATAGTCCGACTCGCTCAGCAACTTTCGGGCGAGATTGAGCGCACCCGGAAGATCATCCGCCCGCTGCGTCGGCTCGAGAGTATCCAACACCTGCCGTACCACGCGGCGATCGCGGGAAGCATCTTCGATTATCGCCCTGGCCGGAGCAGAAACGGTGATAAGACTGACACCGTCCGCGCTCGGAAGCGAATCGACAAATTCTTCTGCAAACGCAAGCGCAAGCTCCAGTCGGGTTCTGCCGGAACTGGTCACTGCCTGCATGGATAAAGAGTCATCAAGAATGAGGACGCGATGCATCCGGCGGAATCGCTCCGGCACGACTTCGCCGGCGGGAACGAAAGGCCGCGCGACCGCAGCACCCACAAGCAAGACTGCGGCGACGCGCAGCAGGAGGAGCAACCAGTTCTCGATGCGCAGGCGCCGCGCGCTGCGCTGGTAGGCGGCTCTCAGGAAACGCATCGCCGCCCAGGGCACGCGATGAAAACGGCGTCGCGACAGGAAGTGGATGAGCACGGGGAGCGCGCCCGCAGCGAACGCGGCGGCGGCAATGCCCGGATGAATGAAGGAGAGAAATTCCATGGACTTCGCGAGGCCGGGAGAACCCGTTCTGATACTCCACGTTCCGCTCGGGCGAAGGGCTGACTATCCCGTGACCCGCGCCGAGCGCCATCGAAGGCGCGTATTCCGTGCCGCCAGGTAGCTCGACAGCGCCGCGCCGAGGGGCGCTGACGTGTCGAACATCGCGTATTCAATCTGAGAGCGCCCGCAGGCCCGTCGAATTCGTGCCTGGAACGCATCCACCTCGGCGAGGTAGGAATCACGGATTGCCCCCGCATCGGCCGTGATCATCCCCAGCGCCTCCATGCCCTCGAAGCGCGTCAGGTCATGAAGTGGAAACGCCAACTCGGCGTTGTCCCAGACGTTCCAGACAATCGGCTCGTGGCGATGCGAACGCAAATGGCGCAGACCGCGAATGATCTCATCCTCGTCATCAAACAAGTCACTGATCAACACGACCAATGTCCGGTGAACCAGACGATCCGCAAGCTCGTGCAAGATGGCCCCTGTCCGCGTCTTGCCGCCGCCCAACCGACGCTGCAACTCGCCGGTCAGTGTGAGCCAGTAATGTGCGTTGTTCGAGGGACGGACGAATTCCTGCAACTGATCGTCAAAAAGTGCCAGACCGACCGAGTCCTGTTGGCGCAGCGCGAGATACGCGATCGCCCCGGCCGCGGTGGCGGCGTAATCGTACTTGGCCCAGGGGGAGGCCGGCGAGCGGAACCCCATGGACTCGCTGCAATCCACGACAAGCAAGAGAGTCAGGTTGGATTCCTGACGGTAGCGCTTGACGTAGTACTTGTCCGTTCGGCCGAAGACCTTCCAATCGATATGCCGCAGGTCGTCCCCCTGCGTGTAGGCGCGATGGTCGGCAAACTCGACGGAGACACCCTGTCGCGGGCTGCGGTGCATGCCCGCGAAGAACCCTTCCACGACCATTCTGGCACGCAGTTCCAGCCCGCTGACCCCGGCAAGCACCTGAGGATCAAGATAATCGTGATCGCTGGTCTTTCCCGGCGGCATCCCTGCTCCACGACGATTTGCGCCTGTTCCCGCTAATTATAGGCCCCGATTCGCTCGACGATTCATTGGAACTCCCCAATCTCGCGGCGGTCAACTCGCGAAATCGCGATCAACTTCCTCCGTCCGAAACGAAGACGCGCCGGGCAAACTCAGGCTCCAACGTCCCTGCCGCGTCGGCTTTGACCGTGTCCAGTAATCGATCAACGATGTCGTCGGGACGGACACCCTGGGCTTCCGCGTGGAAGTTGGTGAGGATGCGATGCCGCAGTACGGGATGAGCCACGCCGCGAACGTCTTCCGTCGCCACGTAGGCCCTTCCCTTGAGCAGCGCCCGGGCCTTGGCCGCGAGGATCAGGTATTGCGAGGCGCGCGGACCGGCACCCCACGCCACAAACTCACGAACGAACTCGGGTACATCACCGGTGCTCACGCGAGTCAATCGCGTCAATCGCATCGCGTAGCGCATCACGTGATCAGCGCAGGGAACGCGGCGCACCAATGCCTGGATGTCCAGGATGGCACGCGCGTCCAGCGTTCGTTCCAGCGTTACATCGTGGGGCGTTGTCGTGCGGCGGATGATCTGAAGCTCTTCCGTTTCGCTTGGATAATCCACTAGCACCTTGAACATGAAGCGATCGAGCTGCGCTTCCGGCAGCGGATACGTTCCTTCCTGTTCAATAGGGTTCTGCGTGGCGAGAACGAAGAACGGTCGTGGTAACTTGTGGGGGAAACCGGCCGCAGTGACCTGATTCTCCTGCATGGCCTCGAGTAGCGCCGCCTGGGTCTTGGGCGGCGTGCGGTTGATCTCATCCGCAAGCACGACATTGGCGAATATTGGCCCCTTGACGAAACGAAGGGAACGGCTTCCCGTTCCCCGGTCTTCCTCAATCACTTCCGTCCCGGTGATGTCCGAGGGCATCAGGTCGGGCGTGAACTGCACGCGTGAGAAGCTCAGCGACAGGAGCCGGGCAAGCGTGCTGATCATAAGCGTCTTGGCCAGTCCCGGAACGCCTTCGAGGATGCAGTGGCCGCTCGCGAACAGGGCAACGAGCATCTCTTCTACGACCCGGTCCTGCCCCACGATGACCTGACCGAGTTGGGTGCGAATCCGCTCATACGCCGCGATCAGCTCTGCGGCGCGGACTTCGTCCGTGATGCCCTCGGCGCCGTCCGTAACGGCGTGCCCTTCTTCCACCCCACCTCCCTGAAACTGTTCCGCATCGCTCACGTCACGACTCTCCCTGAGAATACTACGAACTACGGCAAGGCGTTCAGGTGGTTGATCAACTGGCGCAAACGCCCGGCACTGCGTCGATGGAACTTGAAGACCAGGCGGGCCTTGTCGGGATACTCACCGTTCTCTTCCGGGAGGGCTTCCGGCAACTGTTGATACGAGCCATCGATGAGAATATCGGCGAAATCCCTGTCCAGCCGTCGGACTTGTTCGTCGGAGAGGGGTTCTTGCAGCCGGATCACGAGGTCATCGCCAACGTAGCGTGAACTGTGATACCGACGATAGTAGTTCAGTATCTCCTCCACGGCGCCCTCAGCGCTATCCGTCACGAAAAACAGACCCAGATCCTCCGGGTCGATCATGCCGTTGTTGAGCAACTCCGATTCGAGATGCCGCTCCCAATTCCGCCAGTATGTCCCGCCCGGCTCGTCACACATGATGATCGGGATCGGCGACGATTTCAGCGTTTGCACCAGCGTGAGGGACTCGTACCCCTCATCCTGCGTCCCGAATCCACCAGGGAAAAGCACGACGGCCGCAGCCTCTTTGATGAATAGCAACTTCCGCGTAAAGAAATACTTGAAGTTGATCAGCTTCTGGTCGTCGGCGATCACGTCGTTCGTCTTCTGCTCAAACGGCAGGCTGATGGCCACGCCGAAGCTCTTGTCTCTCGTGGCGCCGTGATGGCCGGCTTGCATGATTCCGCCACCGGCGCCTGTGATCACCATCCAGCCTTGCTGTTGAATGAGGTCGGCGAAGCGCAGGGCCTGCTGATACTGGGGATGCTCCTGCGGCGTTCGGGCTGAGCCGAAAATGGTGACCTTGGGAATTTCCTTGTAGGGAGCGAAAACCTTGAATGCGAAACGAAGTTCCTTCAGGGCTGTATTCAAGATCTTGAGATCGCCACGATCCGCACCATCTGCAGCCAGCCGGCAGACGGTGACCAGAATTGATTCCAGCAGATCGGCGTCCGGGGACGGGGCATATCCACGCACGAATTCGGCAATCGCCTGATTGCGCGCCCGTCGGCGGGCCTCGTCCGTTCCCGACGCGGGTCCCGGTTGCTCGGCTTCCGCCACGTTTTCTAAGAAGTCACTACTCGATTCCATCACTACTGAAACGTATCCTTTCCACTGAATTGCATCGACTTCGTTTTCCCACGCACAGGACCAGCGGGGCTGTCATAATAGGTTATCGGTCCACCGCTTCCCCGGTTTCAGCCCTTCTGCATCTGACCCGTTACCGAACATGAGTGGCCCGCAAACCTGACCGATAAACTGGCGGCATGATCCCCTCGAATGCTCTTCACGGCAACTTGAGAAAGCTGAACGTACCACGAAACGCCCCCGGGCATGGTCCGAGAACTGTGATGTCCGGGGTGCGGATTTCAACTCCGTCGGGTACCGAAAGTACCCACTTGCTGAGCTTCGATCTCGAATGCTGGTTTCATGCGCATAACCTCATGGTGCCGCGACACCTGTGGCCGGTCCAGGACGATCGACTGGAGGCCGTCGTGCCGCGCCTGCTTGATCGTCTCGATCGCCACAACGCCAAGGCAACGTTTTTCGTGCTCGGATGGGTGGCACGTCACAGGCCGGCCTGGATTCGCAGGATTCACGCTGCAGGTCACGAGATTGCGTCCCACGGATTCGGCCATCGCCCGGTCACGCACCAGTCCCCGGGTGAATTCCGTGATGACACTGCGGAGTCGATCGCCGTTCTTGAGGACCTCACCGGGCGCGCCATAGTCGGGTATCGAGCACCAAGCTACTCTGTTGTACCCCGATCATCCTGGGCACTGGACATCCTGGCCGAGCTCGGCTTGCGTTACGATTCCAGCATTGTGCCCGTACGGGCCCCACACGGTCGATATGGCTGGCCTGGCGCACCGATTGCCCCCTTTGAGGTCCGCCCGGGACTCATGGAGTTTCCGCTCCCGACCGTTCGGCTTTTGGGATTCCGGCTACCTGCCGCGGCGGGCGGCTATCTCCGCTTGCTTCCGCGACGCCTGACCCAAATGGCCTTCAAACAGGCGGAGGATGCCGGTCGGCCGATAGTGGTCAACATCCATCCGTGGGAACTCGATCCGGAACAGCCCCGTTGGCCAAGCGGACTCCTGCGGCAAACACTCCATTACTCGGGCACGGGCTCAATGGAGCAGCGGTTGGATTGGCTTCTGCGTTCCTATCGATTCGAACGAATCGCTGACGTCATCGGAAACCAGGGCATCGATCGGCACTCGGTATCCGGCAGGGTCTGCGATAGGAGCGCCCCCTCGTCTTTACTGGCAATTCCCGAATGCGAAGAATTCCGCCCGATTCCCTCCCGCCCGACTTCCGCCTCGTAGCGCCTTCGAGCACATGCTCTGAGCTTCATTATCGCGGCGCTCCCCATAGCAGTCCCCGATTGTTTCTCTACAATCCTGCTTTGCGCAACGTACGCGGGGTGTTCTTTGTCAGCCAAACCGGACATTATTGTCGTGGGCGGAGGAGTCGTCGGACTGACTGTCTCGCGCGAACTAGCCGGGGCGGGTAAAAGGGTGCTACTGGTCGAACGTGGCGTCTGCGGGGGCGAAGCATCCTGGGCCGGCGCCGGGATTCTCTCACCCTGCAACCCTCATCGCAACGACCCGCTGTTTCACTGGCAGGAACGGAGCCTCGCTCTGTATTCGGATTTGTGCGCGGCGCTTCAGGATGAAACCGGCATTAACCCCGAATATGACGATTGCGGAGAGCTTGCCGTCCTGGTGACGGAGAACGCGGTGAACATTGCGCGGTCGGACGAACGTGCCGCGAGCGGCCGGTCGATGCCCGACGGCAAGCCGATCTACGAGTTCTACGAACCGCAAAGAGCGCGCACACTGGAGAGCGTGCTTACCACCGAGATGCTCGGCGCCCTGGAGTGCCGGCAGACGGCTCAGGTACGCAATCCACGTCTGCTTCAGGCGCTGACCAGGTCATGTCGGCTGCGCGGCGTGGAGATTCGAGAGCATACGCCCGTCGTTGAACTGGCCAAACAGGGGGAACGCGTCCTTGGCGTTCGAACCCCGACCGGATTGATCAGTGCCGATGTTGTCGTCCTTTGCGCGGGCACGTGGTCGAGTGAAATCGACGTCGAGCTCGAGAGACTCGTACCGGTTCGGCCGGTTCGTGGGCAAATCGTGCTTGTGAAGTGCATCAAGCGACCCTTTCGACATGTCATCACACGTGGCAAGTACTACCTGGTCCCCCGCCGGGACGGGCGGGTTTTGATAGGAGCGACCGAAGAGCGCAACGCGGGGTTCAATCGTCGAACGACAGCCGCGGGAGTCACCAAGCTGGTGCAAGAGGCATTGCGGCTGACACCTTCGCTTTCCGACGCCTCGGTGGAGGCCGCCTGGGCGGGACTGCGTCCGGGGACGCCGGATGACCGGCCCTACGTCGGGCCGGTACCGAAACTCGACGGTCTTTTCGCTGCTACAGGGCACTTTCGATCGGGGCTGACGCTCGCTCCAGTTACGGCGGAAGCCATCGCCGTGATGATCGACGGGCGCGATTATGAGATCGACCTGAGCTGCTGCCGGCCGGGGCGGAATTGACATGGACGGGATTTGTTCGGATCATGGACGAGGATGGAACGCAGAGAGGCCGTTGGACGGGGAAGCCTCGGCTGGATTCTGGCGTTCGCCGGAATGACCGGCGATTCAACGGCGAGAGCATTCGAACCGCATGCCCTACCCATCGTGCACACGGGCGTGGGTGCGAGTCGAAGCTCCGGTTTCAAAAGTTGGTCCGCAGGGCGGACCCTGCAATTGAAACGTAGTGGCGTTTTTGAATGGAAGCGGTGATCTGCGGAATTGATCCCGGCTTGGGCACCACGGGGTACGCCGTACTTGGCTCGGGAGACGGGCGCGAGGCTGTCGTACTCGATGCCGGGGTCTGCCGCATGCACGAACGCGATCCCCTCGCCGAACGCCTGTTCGCCTTGGAAAGGGACGTTCACGGCGTCTTCGAAGAGCATCGTCCGTCCGTCGTCGCGGTGGAGCAGCTCTACGCCCATTACAAACATCCCCGGACGGCCATATTGATGGGCCATGCACGCGGCGTGATTCTGCTGGCTGCGGCGCGGTTGGGAATTCCGGTCCGCAGCTACGAAGCGACGCGGATCAAGCGGTATCTCACCGGGAATGGCCGGGCATCGAAGGCTCAGGTCCAGCGTGCCATCATGGTGACGCTTGGTCTTTGCGAGCCGCCCGAGCCTCCGGACGTGGCGGACGCACTGGCCATTGCACTCTGTGCGGCGGGCGAGAACTGCGAGACGGGCGGAGTGCAGCGCGTTGCGGGTGCGCCACGTTGGGGCGGGAAACGAGTCAAAGGAACGGTAATCAACTCGCGTGGAGGCGGGCGATGATCGTCCGGGTCACGGGAACGCTGCTCGAGGTGGACGAGGAATCCGTTGTACTCGAGCACAACGGCATCGCCCGCGAGGTTCTTGTACCCCATTTTGCCATCGGGGAGCTTGCCGCGTGCCGAGGCCGGCAGGTCATGCTGCACACGCTGGAGTTCATTGAGGGTAACCAAGCCTCCGGGCACTTCATCCCACGCCTGCTGGGCTTCCTTCATGTCGAGGATCGCGCTTTCTTTGAGCGGTTCCTGGGAGTGAAGGGAATCGGAATGCGGAAGGCACTCAAGGCGCTCTCCGAACCGGTACGCCGCATCGCCACCTGGATCGAGTCCGGCGATGCGAAATCGCTGGCGCGTCTTCCCGGAATCGGACCTCGGGCGGCGGAAATGATCGTGGCGACGCTGAAGGGCAAACTGGACGATTTCGCCCTGCCGCCGGAAGCGACCGAAGGTGTCGTCGCTTCGGCACAACTTTCGGCTTCGCAGCGCGATGCCCTGGAAATTCTCATTGCCTGGGGTGACGCGCGCGGCGAAGCTGAGCGATGGCTGCATCGAGCCGTGCAACTCCACCCTGATCTTGACGGAGCCGACGAATGGGTCCGGGCAGCGTATCGGGTCAAGAGCGGCATTGAGGGATAGAGCGATAGGATCATGGCACGAGACCGCCTTATCTCAGGAAACCGCGAAGCCGCCGACGAACCCATCGATGCCGCGCTTCGTCCGCGACGGCTCGATGACATGGTCGGCCAGACGGCGGTCATCGAAAAGGTGCGTATTGCCCTTGCCGCGGCGAAGAAACGCGGGGAACCGATCGAACACGTGCTGCTGGACGGACCACCGGGACTGGGCAAGACCACATTGGCAAGCGTCATTGCTCGGGAGATGACCGACAAGCCGCCGCGTATCACGTCGGGCCCTTCACTGGCCAAACAGGCGGATCTCATGGCCCTGCTGACCAACCTCGAACAGGGCGAGGTGCTTTTCATCGACGAGATTCACCGGCTGCCGACGGTCGTGGAGGAATTTCTCTATCCTGCAATGGAAGATTTCCGCGTCGATTTCACGATCGAAGGAGGGCTAAGCGGGCGGGTGGTGAATTTTGCCCTGCGGAGATTCACGCTCATTGGCGCGACCACACGCGCGGGGATGCTCAGCGGCGCCCTTCGCGACCGCTTCGGACATCGCTATCACCTGGACTTTTACACAGCCGATGAACTGACCGCCATCCTGCACCGTTCCGCCGCGCGACTGGAATTGGAGGCCGATGACGGGTCGCTGGAGACGGTCGCGAAGCGCAGCCGGGGCACTCCGCGTGTAGCCAATCGCCTATTGCGTCGTGTTCGTGACTACGCCCAGGTTTGCGGCGACGGGCGGCTCAACGAGCGCCTCGTGATCGAAGCACTGGATATACAGCAGGTCGATCACCTTGGGCTGGATGAGCTCGACCGTGCATTCCTGGGTGCGCTTATTCGAGTCTACAACGGTGGGCCGGCAGGCATCGAGGCTTTGGCCGCCACGATGGGCCAGGAGCGAGATACGCTGGAGGATGTTGTCGAGCCATACCTGCTGCAAATCGGATTCGTCATTCGCACGCGACAGGGACGTCAGGCGACACGCGCCGCGTACGAGCACATCGGTGTGCCCTTCCGCGACCCGCCACCGGGAGATGCCTCGCTATTCTGACAGATCGAATGCGGGCCCTTCTCAACGGCGGATGACCCATCGCCCCTCGACGTAGAGATGCCCGCAATGCGGGCCATGAACGTGGCCGCGCTTGACGCGAACCCACTTGCTGCCGGCACGATCGTACACGCAACCGCAATCGGGACCGTGAACATGCTCGACGACCACCGCCTTGCGCGGACCGTGAATCGGGCGGACGGTTTCACGTGCCGGGGCTTTGCGGATCACGACCCAATGACGACCGTCCCAGACATGCCCGCAGCCGGGGCCGTGATGATGCCCGCGAATGACCACGACCCGATGGCCGTCGTAATACTCGTCGCAATGGTCCGTGCAGACGTGGTCGACGTGGACATAGGTTCGCTCGGGCGGCGATCGATGGTCGTGGTAACTGATAGCCAAGCTGCCCCGGTTGCATCCGGCGATGAATAGCAGCAATAAGGTCGAACCGACAGCGACGGTCAGCGTCGAGCGCATAAGGAGGCTCCGATCAGGTCGCGATTGCTCAAAAGTATTCCCTCCGGAAGTATCGACACCGCACAACCAGAACCGTTAGTTCCGAAAACCTGGCGCGCACGAATCGACAGGCGCCCGAGACCGCCTCCATTGGCGACCGCCGTTACTTCAACGAGGTGTAGACCGTTTTGACCTCAGTGTAGTTCGCCAGAGCATACTCGCCGAGTTCCCGACCGATGCCGCTCATTTTGAATCCGCCAAAGGGTGCGGCGTAGTCGGTCACGTTGTAGCTGTTGATCCAGACCGTGCCGGCCCGCAGCCCAGCCGCTACCGAATGCGCTTTGCCCACATCGCGCGTCCAAACGGCGGCGGCGAGGCCGTACATAGTGCGGTTGCCCCGGGCGACGGCCTCTTCGACATCGGAGAATCGCATCACGCTTAACACCGGACCGAAGATCTCCTCGCGGGCGATGGTCATCTCGTCCTTTACGTCGTCGAAAATGGTCGGCTCAACGAAAAAGCCCGGGCGATCGACCTTCTTGCCGCCGGTAACGCACTTGGCCCCCTCACCCTTGCCCTTGTCGATGTAACCGAGAATCCGGGACTGCTGCTCCTGGGATACTTGCGGCCCTTGAGTCGTTCCGGCTTCGAAGGGATCGCCGATGACCTGCTTCTTGGCCATTGTGACAAGCTGTTCCATGACGCGGTCGTGGACCTTGTCTTCGACAAGCAACCGGGAACCGGCCGTGCAGCATTGGCCCATGTTGTAGAACAGCGCGTGATAGGCGAACTTCGCCGCCGTTTCCACGTCGGCGTCGGCGAAGACGATGTTGGGACTCTTGCCGCCGAGTTCGAGCGTAACGCGCTTGAGGTTCGTCTCGGCCGCAGCTTTCATGATCTGCTTGCCGACCTCGGTGCTTCCGGTGAAAGCGACTTTGTCGATGTCCATATGGCGGGCGATGGCCGCGCCGGCGGTCGGACCGAAACCGGGAACGACGTTAATCACGCCATCGGGGAAGCCGGCCTCCTGGGACAGTTCCGCAATGCGTAATGCGGTAAGCGGCGTCTGCTCGGCCGGCTTGAGGACGACCGTGCATCCCATGGCCAATGCGGGCGCAAGCTTCCAAGCGGCCATGATCGCGGGAAAGTTCCAGGGGATGATCTGCCCGCACACGCCGACGGGCTCGTGCCGCGTGTAGGCGTGGAACGGACCGGAGACAGGAAGTGTCTTGCCTTGGACCTTGTCCGCCCAGCCCGCATAGTAACGAAAGGCCGCGGCCGTGGCGGGGATATCGCCCTTGAGCGATTCCATGATCGGCTTTCCGTTGTCAAGTGTCTCCAGCGCAGCCAATTCTTCGGCGTTCTGCTCAATGAGATCGGCGAGTTTGTTCAGCAACCGACCACGCTGGGCGCCGTTCGTCCGGAGCCAGGGCTTGGACTCAAACGCCTTTCGAGCAGCGCGAACAGCCAAGTCCACATCGGCAGCGTCGCCCTCTGCCACGCGGCAAATGGTGTCGCCTGAGGCGGGATTGACTGTCTCAAATGTCTTGCCCGAGGCAGCTTCGACCCATTTCCCGTCGATGAAGAGCTTGCGATCTGTAACCTTCGGCGGAATAAGTGTTTGTGTTGCAGCCATCGATCGTAATCCTTTAATGATGCTCGTTGCCCGCTGGACTTCAGCGATGCGAGGAGTATTGAGGCTTGCTTCAGAGGTTCAAGTTCCGCGCACGGAATTCGACGGCTCGTTGTCGTTTCTCGGGGAAACCGACCGGGCGGGAGGACGGGAAGAGACTTGCCCCGGTCCAACAGCAAATCGACGCTGCGATGCCGGTTCTATTGCTTGAAGCACGGGGCATCAAACCAATCGGGAAATCGGAGAGGGGGGGATTCGAACCCCCGGTACGGTTACCCGCACACTGGTTTTCGAAACCAGCCCCATCAGCCGCTCGGGCACCTCTCCACTGCTTCCGGGAGGAAACGCAGGGGCGGCATGGTACCGGAAGCGGGACGGTTGGCAAAGCCTTCCTTCGCCTGTACGCAGCGCAGCCCTCGACTCCGGGGCCTGCCCTCGCCCAATCGGACGGCCTCCTGGACCCGGTGACCCCATCGCACTCGCAATGGCGTCAACGCCCTTCCATCGGAGAATAATGCCGGAGGAGGGACTCGAACCCTCACGCCTTTGAGGGGCACGGGATTTTGAATCCCGCGCGTCTGCCAATTCCGCCACTCCGGCACGAGCGTAACCTAGTGTGATTAAAAGACTTACGTTGAACGCTGCCGCAACCCACGCAAGAGGATTATTCGTACGGCGCGTGCCGAGATCATAACCTCATCGCGCCGGCGGGCAACGGGCCCGAAAACGGCGTTTTCGATGCAGCAAAAGCAATTTCTTGCGACGCAAAGCCCGTCTATCCACGCCCACTTCTTAGTCTGCTTGCGCAATACTTACGCAATAAGTTTCGCGACTGCGGGAAAGCGTAGCGTGCATTCTGCGAAAATCGCTCCCATCAACGAGGGCAACGAAACAATTCAGGGCCGACGTTATCACCGCGAACCGGCACAAGAATCGGCAAGTTCCTGTGGCCGCGACGAACCTGCTATTGCCGACAAGCCTCCCGCGATGTGGCCGCTCCTGAAACCCGGCCGTGATGCGTCAGTCGTGTGGCACCTCCCACCGGGCGATGCTGAACCTGGCTCTGGCCCCGCTTTGTGGGAATCCTTTGGCCGGACCGCGGTTGAGCTTGCTTTGGGGCGTCGGCCCATTCCTTCGATTTACGTCGACTCGCTAACCGTGTCGGCCCACGATAACGATCTCGTCCAATGCAGCCGACTCCGTCTTACCAGGTAACGACACTCGCCCGATTACAGAGTCGGGGGAGAACAGCAAACTCGCCATCGGCGTTTCTGGCGGCACATGCCCAGGGGGTTCGGGCCGAAGCTTATCACCGTCGTGGGCAAATCAAGCTAAAGTCCCGCCAGGCCTGGTCAGCCTCGGCCAGCGTGGGGAGCTCTCCAGCCAGTGAACGGAGCAGCAAATCCGAAGGCCCGAGGCACTTCGGTCGCTAAAGGTCGCGGAGCTCCGGGATGCGGATCGGCTGTTGCTGGGGCACCGGCAGGCTCTTGCCGAGGGCCTAGTCGGGCCATCGCCGGCCGACCGGCTGAACTTTCTTCGCCGCGGCCCAATATGCCCCGCGGGTAGCGCGCACGAACCCCTGCGGGGTCTTTCGTGAGTGTGGTCAGGGGCAGGCTGTGGAGCTTCATTTCGCAGGCGGACGAGGACCGGGCACGAGCCTTCAACGGCCTTGGGCGTAGGTACAAGGTCCACCGCGGCCCAAGTGGATGTGGAAGCGTAAATGCCGACAGGTACACTCGGAGTGGAACGTCTGGTCATCTGACCCAATAGCCCGATTGTCACCCTTGAGTTCGCCGGCGAAACCCACGAAGCCAACTGAGCCGTGTGAATTGAGTCAGCTCGATGGATGCTCGAAGGCAATTGAATCAGCCTCGGAAATGGCTAGGTCGCGCGTTCAGACGAACATGGCCAGGGATGACTGGCGGTGCTGATTCCTCCGGCAGACCCTGCGTGTTGGACTCAAGCAAGCGGTGGTACAATCCGTCCCATGGGCGCGGGCGCTCCCCGGAATCTGGTCGGAATCGTCTTATGGCTTAGGAGCAATCTGTGGCGACTGCTGAGTCGGAGGGACAGGTTACGGCCAGCGAGGATCGATACAGGGCGTTGCTCGCCGTATCCGGGGCGATCGTCGCGCACCGGGACCTGCCCGCGCTGTTCCACGAGTTGGCCGGGCAGCTTCTTCAGGTTGTGCACTTCGATGCCCTATCGTTGGTTTTGCACGACGCGGCGACCGACACCATGCGCCTGTACGTCTTGGAGACACCGGCGCCCATCGCGGCCAACCTGGCGATCGTCTTGCGTCCGGAAGACGATCCGGCGGGGCTGGTTTGGCGGACGCAGGAGCCGCTTGTTACGTCGAACCTGGAGGAACTGAAGCGGTGGCCTCGTTTTCTGGAGCGCGTGCATGAGTATGGGGTCCAGAGCTACTGCTGGCTGCCGCTGACCACGGCCCGGCGGCGGCTGGGCGCACTCGTGTTCACGTCCAAGCAAGCGGGGACCTACGACCGATCGGACATGCGCTTCCTGCAACTCGTCGCAACTCAGGTCGCCGTTGCCGTGGAGAACGCACTGGCGTTCGAGGAGATCGAAGAGCTGAAGGAAAAGCTCACTATGGAGAAGGCGTACCTCGAAGAAGAAGTGCGCACCGAGCACTTCGGCGACATCATCGGGGAGAACGCGGCCCTGCGCACCGTTCTAAAGCAGGTCGAGACGGTCGCTGTCACGGATTCCACGGTACTTATTGGAGGGGAGACGGGAACAGGCAAAGAACTGATCGCCCGCGCGGTGCACGATTTAAGCGGGCGCAAGAACCGCACGTTTGTCAAGTTGAATTGCGCGGCGATTCCCACCGGGTTGCTGGAAAGCGAGTTATTCGGCCACGAGAAAGGTGCCTTTACTGGCGCGATCAACCAAAGGATCGGCCGTTTCGAGTTGGCAGATCAGGGGACCCTCTTCCTTGACGAGGTGGGCGACATTCCGCTTGACCTTCAATCCAAGCTGCTGCGCGTATTGCAGGAGCAGGAATTCGAGCGCCTCGGCGGCACAAAGACAATTTCCGTGGACGTCCGCGTTGTAGCCGCCACCAACCGCGACCTCGCGGAGATGATTTCACAGGGCCGGTTCCGCAGCGACTTGTACTATCGGCTAAACATCTTTCCTATCCTGCTGCCACCGCTACGCGAGCGCGCCGATGACATTCCGCGCCTCGTACGCCATTTCACCCAAGCCTACGCGCGTCGCATGGGCCGGCGGATAGAACGGGTTCCGTCGTCGGTAATGGACGCCCTGGTTCGCTACCCTTGGCCCGGGAACGTACGTGAACTGCAAAACGTCGTTGAGCGGGCGGTGATTCTCTCCAAGGGCCCGACGCTCGAGGTGCCCGCGACCGACCTGCAACTGGCAAGCGCGTCGCCTACGACGCGCACCGCCGTTGCATCCGTTACGTTAGCTGACGCCGAACGAGAGCACATCCTACGGGCGCTTCAAGAGACCAATTGGGTGCTCGGCGGCCCCAAGGGGGCCGCGGCCCGCCTGGGAATGAAGCGCTCCACGCTACACGAGAAGATCAAAAGGCTCGGCATCTCTCGCCCGGAGTAGCGCGCCAACCGATCGGCGCTCGCGCCAAGGCACCGGCGCTTTGGCGCTGCGACGCCCCCCCGCCTCCCGCTGCGCCGCAACTTCTAAGTCCTTTCTGCAAGGCCGCTTAGCAACAAGTCGCGAACGAATCGAGCGCTGGTACAGCCGTTGCCCTCGTTCCATGCAGACAAACGAACCAGGCGTCCCTTGCAGGAGGTCAAGTGGTTCGCGGGAACCACACCGGGGACGCTCAAGACCGGACATCGTGACAGGCGTCACGTCCCTCAAGGAGAAAGCGATGAACGCAATCCGAAGTCGTCCAACTCTTCTGGTCGCGGCCAGCGTACTGTTGGCTGGAATCTTAGGCTGTCCAGGAGTCGTTCCACCGCCCGAGGCGGTGCTGGAAGGCACTTGGGAACTCATTCCGAGCGACGACGTGGATTCGCGATTGACGGGTTCCTTCTTGGCATTTGACTCCAACGGGGACCTCGCACGGGTGACGCTCACGTTCGACGATGAAACCACCGTTCGATTGAACTATCCGCCAGCGTCAACAAGCCTCGACGGTGATCAAGTTCACATTTCCATCACGTTCGTTGGAAACAGCCTGACGTTCGACGGCACGCTGGATTCGGAAACAGAGCCCACGATGGCCACCGGGGAGGTAACCCGAAGACTTATCCTCGGCGACGTCACCATCTCGGAGACACAAGGCGAGGCAACCCTCATCAGGCAGCAGGCGGAGGAATAACCGTGCATCCCGTCCTCGCGGATCACGAGCCGGCAGCGGAGCAGCGGTCGCCAGCATGGCCGGCTGACGAACCAGCGACTCGCGCGCACGAGCTGGAGACAGCTCCTCGGCCAAAAAAGTGAAACCCGGTACGACCGGAAACAAGGAGAACGAAGGATGAACCCCGACTTTGCAAAAAGCTGGCGATGTGTCTGCTTCCTGGCGGTTCTTGTTCTTGTTGCCGGAGGTCAAGCCCAAGTGAAGGCGGAAGAACTTCGCAACACCTTTCGACGAGTGAAATCGTCCGTCGTAGTGGTCAGGACCGCAGAGAACCAGGGTGCGGCCTCGCTTTCGGGCTGGCTGTTGAATTCGACCGGCCTGGGATCCGGAGTCCTTATCTCAGACGACGGCAAGTTACTCACCGCCGCGCACGTCATCCAGACCGCCGACAGCGTGATCGTTGAGTTCATCGATGGTTTGCAGGTTGCAGCTCGCGTCGTTTCCTCGGAACCGAATGCGGATGTCGCGCTCTTGCAGCTCGATTCGGTGCCCGCGGGAGTGGAGCCCGCTCGGCTCGGTGACTCGGATAAGGTCGAGGTGGGCGATGAAGTGTTCGTGGTGGGCGCTCCGTACGGTCTGTCTCACACACTCTCCGTTGGACACATCAGTGGACGTTTCACCCCAGATGCCGGTCTCGGAGTCAGACCTGGATGCGAGTATCTGCAGACCGACGCGGCGATCAATCGCGGCAACTCCGGAGGCCCGATCTTTGACATGAAGGGAGAGGTGATCGGGATCGCGAGCGGAATCTTGAGCCACTCAGGCGGCTTCGAGGGCATAGGGTTCGCGGCTACCGCCACTACGGTGCGCCTGCTTCTCCTCGAACGGAAGCCGTTCTGGTCGGGAATGGAAGGCATCATTGTCCGCGGTGACGTCGCCGCCGCGCTTAATCTGCCCCAGCGGGCCGGCTACTTGGTTCAACGAGTTTCGCAGGAGTCGCCGGCATGGCGGATGGGCATCAGGCCTGGAGCCTTGCGGGCGACCATCAGAGGAACCGAATTGCTAATCGGTGGAGACTGCATTCTCTCCTGTAATGGAATTGAAGTTCGTGACGAGGCGTCGCTTGAGAGCATTTACGAGAGCATCCGCAAGCTTGAACCTGGCCAGACCGTGATCAGCAAGGTGCTTCGCGCGGGTGAGATTGTCGACGTGCGTTCGGTGGTGAGTTCGGACCCCGATCCGCGGATTCCATAGTACGCAACCGAGGAGATTGTGATGTTGCGGATAACGGCGAATGACAGCCCGCGGACCCTCACCTTCCGGCTTGAAGGAAGGCTGGAGGGACCATGTGTGCGAGAACTGGAACAATGCTGGCGCAGCACGTTGGAGAGCCCGAGCCGACCAAGCGTTTGCGTGGATCTCACCGACGTGACGTACATCGACGCTGCGGGCAAGGCTCGGCTGGCGGAGATGCATGCTCAAGGGGCACAGTTCATCGCAGAGGATTGTATGACAAAGGCCGTCGTGGCGGAGATCGCCGGAAACGGACGGACAGACCACTCGGACATGAAAGGAGACCATGCATGAGACTGCAACACTGGAATCGAATTCGTCGGGGCGAAGGGGACGAAATGGACCTCGAGCTCGAGGTCGCTGAAGCCGGGGAGCCTGGAGAGAAAGGTCCCGCGAACGCGGCGCCTCAGGAACGCGGCATGAGGATCACTCTGAATTATCCAGGCAAGACGGGCAACACCGAGTTCGACTGGCTTCAGGCAGAGATGGAACTTCGCGCCCGGAATGCACACTCCCTTTGCGCGTAATGACCACGGCGGTACGAACGTAAGACGGTGCAGGGCGCTCGCGCATGGAAAGGCAGAAAGCGATGATGGATACGTCAGTACAGGAACGGAATGGAAATGGTCGCGTCTGCGGGCTCCGGGCAAGATTTGCGGACTGCTATTTGGATACTACCCAATCGCTTGATGATCGGTTCATCCGAATTTCACCAGAGCTGTTTGTCGCGCTGTCAGACCGCATTCTACAGGTTCATGAGGACCTGCGTCAGGCGCGCAACCAGCTTGCGAGCTATGCCGAAACGCTCGTCTCGATCCAGCGTGCGATGCTCCCCAAGCGTCTTCCCGAGATCCCCGGACTCGATCTGGCCGTGCATTTCGCGGGTGTGGAAGGCGTCGGCGGAGACTTCTATGACGTACGGCCGGTAGGGCACAATCGATGGGCGATTGTCATCGCTGATGCGGTCGGCCACGGCCTGGCAGCGGCGGCAATCCTCGCCTTGGTTCATGCACTCGGTAACGCCGTGGAAGGTCAGACTTCTCCAGGTACGGCCTTAGCCTTGATCAATCAGCCCCTCGTTACTCGTTATCTATCCAATACAGGCCAGTTCGTGACGGCGTTTGTGGGTCTATATGACTCTGAGTCTCAGATGCTCACCTATACATCGGCCGGGCACCCCCCACCGCGATTGGTTCGCGGAAGCGAAGTCATGCGGCTTGATGCTGTCTCCGGGCTTCCACTGGGGATCGAGGAGAAAGCCGAATATGGCGAGGCATCGGTGCAGTTCCTGCCAGGCGATCGACTCGTCCTGTTCACCGACGGTATCACCGAAAGCGCGAACCCCGCCCACGACTTGTTTGGCGATGCGCGCCTCGACGCAGTCCTCTGCAATCCGACAAATACGGCCGCGGAATTGTTGGGCTTCATTGTGCACTCGGTTCGGGAGTTCCGCGAGTGGCGACCGGCTGGCGATGATGAAACGTGCCTCGTCGCAGTTGTGAGGCCCATTGAAGCAACGGTCCAGGCGAAAGTGAGGTCGTGAGATGATGAACGTGAGTTACACGAGAGCTGGGAAGATGGCTGTACAGAATCGTGGTGCCCGCAAGGAGATTGTGCCGGCTGCGGGTGCCCGTCAATCCGCCGGGTCGGCTGCTCGCTCCCGGCGGCGACTCACACTCACCCTCGCGCTGCACATCGGCAGCACGTTGGCCGCGACGGGCTGCAAGCAACCGGCACCGCCGGTGCCGACCGCGCCGCCGGCCGTTAACGTCAGCCTGCCGGTCGAGCGCGAGGTAACCGACTACGCGGAATTCACCGCTCGGGTTGCCGCCGTCGAATCCACCGACGTACGCGCCCGCGTGAGCGGCCAGATCGTGGCAGTGCCGTTTCAGTCAGGGACTCTCGTGCGGCAAGGAGACGTACTGGTGGAGATTGACGTGCGACCGTTCCAGGCGGACCTTGAGACCCGCATCGCCGAAGAAGCGCGTGCCGCGGCGAATCTCAGTCTGGCACAGATTGAATTCGATCGCATCGAAGACATCCCACCGGACTCGCGCACGGTCTTCGAGTACGACACGGCGTCCGCTCGTCTTCAGGAAGCGCGGGCTGCGAAAGCGGCCGCCACGGCCGCCGTCGAACTGGCAGGGCTGAACGTGGAGTGGTGCCGCGTTGTCGCGCCGATCTCGGGACGGATCAGCTACAAGTACGTAACCACCGGCAACGTCGTCACGGGCGGGATCGGCAGCGGTACGCTCCTTACCACCATTGTTTCCGTGGACCCGATGTACGCCAACTTCGACGTCGACGAGCGCACCGTCCAGCGCATGCAGCAATTGATCCGCGAGGGTAAGCTCGAGTCGAACGAAAAAGCGGACATCCCGGTCTGGCTGGGGCTGACGGCTGAGGACGGTTTGCCCCACCACGGTACGGTCAACTTCGTGGACAACCAAGTCAATCCCAAGACTGGCACGCTGCGCGTTCGGGGAGTTTTCCCCAATGCGGACGGCGCGCTTGTCCCGGGCTACTTCGCCCGCGTCCGAGTGCCGGTCTCCGCGCCCCACCAGGCCGTGCTCGTGTCCGACCGCGTGCTCGACACGGACCAGGGACAGAAGATTGTTTACGTCGTAGGGGGGGACAACAAGGTCACCGTTCGACCTGTTCGGGTAGGCGCGCTGCACGACGGCCTGCGCGAGATCGCCGATGGCCTTAAGCCCGGTGAGCGGGTGGTCGTAAGCGGGTTGCAGCAGGTTCGACCGGGCGTCACGGTCGAGCCGACCCTGATGGACATGCCGGGCTCGGTGGCTTGGAAAGCAAACGCAATGACACCTGAGTCGATGTCCGCTTCCAGCCCTTGACCTGAAACACGGACCCCCGCGCCTTGCGCCCAACGTGGCGGAGAGGGCGAGGGGGAGAAGGAGAGTGAAATGCTAGCCCGTTTCTTTATCCAGCGCCCGGTCCTGGCCAGCGTGGTCTCGATCGTCATCGTCCTGCTTGGAACCATCGCGGCGGGATTGTTGCCCGTTGCCGAGTACCCGGACGTCACGCCGCCGATGATCCGCGTCTACGCGAACTACCCCGGGGCCAACGCCCAGGTGGTCGCCGACACGGTTGCCGCGCCGATCGAGCAGCAGGTGAACGGCGTCGAACGGATGATGTACATGTCGTCGCAGAGCAACAACGACGGCTCGTACACCTTGGACGTGACGTTCGAGATCGGCACCGACATCAACATGGCCCAGGTGTTGGTGCAGAACCGGGTCGCCATCGCCCAGCCATCGCTCCCCGAGGTGGTCAAGAACATCGGCGTGACCACCAAAAAGCAGGCGGCGGACATTCTGCTGGCCATCAGCCTGTACTCGGACGACAACCCCGAAACCGGTCTGCCCTACTACGACCAGCTCTACCTGAGTAACTACGCAACCATCCAGCTCAAGGACGCGATCGCCCGCATCGAGGGGGTCGGCGACGCCTTCGTCATGGGCCAGCAGGACTACAGCATGCGTATCTGGCTGGACCCGGACAAGCTGCAGGCGCGAGGCATGACCGTCGGAGACGTGATCCGGGTGCTGCGCGAGCAGAACGTGCAGGTGGCCGCGGGGCGGATCGGCCAGCCGCCGGTTCCTGCGGGCCAGGATTTTCAACTTACGCTCAGTACGCTGGGCCGACTGACCGAGATTGAGCAGTTCGCCGACATCGTCCTTAGGTCGGACTCCAACGGAGAGATCACGTACCTGCGGGACGTGGGCCGGGCCGAACTGGGCGCGCGGAGCGAGGACCTGATTGCGCGGCTGGACCGCCGAGCGTCGTCGGGCCTGGCCATTTACCTGCTGCCCGGCGCGAACGCGCTCGACACCGCCGACCAGATCAAGGCGGCGATGCGGGAACTGGAAACGCGATTCCCCGCCGGACTGCGTTACGCCATTGTCTATGACACGACGCCCTTCGTCCGCGAGTCGGTCAACCAGGTGTTCCACACGCTCATCGAGGCCATCATCCTTGTGACCGTGGTCGTGCTGGTTTTCCTCCAGGATTGGAGATCTGTGCTGTTGCCGATGATCGGCGTGATCGTCTCGCTGGTCGGTACGTTCGCCGTTATGAGCGTGATGGGCTTCACGCTGAACAACCTGACTTTGTTCGGGCTGGTGCTGGCGATCGGCATCGTGGTCGACGACGCCATCGTCGTCCTCGAGAACATCGAACGGCACCTCGATATGGGCAAGCCCGTACGCGAGGCCACGATCGACGCGATGAAGGAGATCAGCGGGCCGATCCTGGCCATCACGTTGGTTCTTAGCTCGGTGCTCCTGCCCAGCGCATTCCTCAGCGGGCTGGTGGGCCAGTTCTTCCGTCAATTCGCTGTCACGATTTCGGTGTCGATGATCATCTCGGCCGTGAACGCGATGACCATGACGCCGGCGCTGGCTGTGTTGTTCTTCCGCAACCGCAAACCGGGCCACCACGGGGACGAAGGCAAGGAAGCACTGCCGTGGTGGAGCTTCGCCCTGTTCGGCGGACTGGCGTCGATGTGGCTGCTCGCGCCAGTCCTCGGCCCGTGGTTTGGGTTGTCGACCGGCGAGCACGCCGTCGAGGCGACGCCTGGTGGCTTTGGTGCAAGTTTGCGGTCCTTGGGCGTGCACCTGCTTCTCTTCCTCCCTGGCGCCATCGCCGGTGGCGGGCTTGGTCGAATTGTGATCCACGCTGTGAACTGGGTACTGGGTCGTGGCTTCCGCGGCTTTAATTGGCTGTTCGAGCGTGCGACGCAGGTCTACGGAGCGACCGTTGGCTGGTGTCTCCGCCTCAGCGCCGTCGCGCTCCTGCTCTACGTCGGGATGGTCGGCCTGACGGGCTTTGGTTTTGGTCGCATCCCCACCGGCTTCATCCCCATGCAGGACAAGGGTTACCTGGTGACGAACATCGTGTTACCTGACTCGGCCTCGCTGGAGCGCACACTGGCGGCGACGGACGCAGTTGAGCGGATCGCCCTTGAAACGGCAGGCGTCGCGCACACGCTTGCACTACCCGGGATGTCCTACGTCCTGAACGCCAACAGCTCCAATTACAGCAATGTATTCGTCATTCTCAAGCCGTTTGAGGAGCGCCTGGGTCACGAGCTTGGAGCGGAGTCCGTCGCGGCCCGGATTCGAGAGCGTTTGATGCGGGAAGTGCCGGAGGCGCAGGTGGTGGTCTTCGGGGCACCGCCGATCTCGGGTCTCGGGAGATCCGCCGGCTTCAAGTTGATGGTGGAGGGCATCGGCGACGTGGATTTCAGCGAGCTTCAGGCCCGCACCGATGACTTGGCCGCAAAAGGCAACGAGCAGCCGGGACTCGCCGGGCTGTTCAACGGCTTCCGCGCCCGCACGCCCCAGCTCTACGTGGACATCGACCGCGAGAGGGTCAAGTCGATGGGCGTGCCGCTCACCGAGGTGTTCGACGCCCTTCAGGCCTACCTGGGCAGCTACTACGTCAACGACTTCAACCGCTTTGGCCGTACCTGGCAAGTCAACGTGCAGGCCGACGCGCCCTTCCGCACCGACGCGGACGCGATTCGGCAATTCAAGGTTCGAAATACCGACGGCGAGATGGTGCCTCTCGGCGCGCTGGCGGAGGTGCACGATTCCACTGGTCCGGTCCAAGTGACGCGATACAACATGTTCCCGGCCGCGTCGATCACCGGGACCCCGCTGCCGGGGACCAGCATGGGCGACGCGCTGGCGACAATGGAGCGACTCAGCCGCAACCTGCCGCACAACATGGCCACGGAGTGGACCGAAGTGAGCTATCTTCAGAAGGAGGCGAGCAAGCTCGAGCAGTTCCGCGACCTGCAAAAGAACCCGTTCAGCGCGTTCGCGCTGGGTGTCATGCTCGTCTACTTCGTGCTGGCCGGTCTGTACGAGGGGTGGTCGCTGCCGTGGGCGGTAATCCTCGTCGTGCCCATGTGCCTGCTGAGCGCCCTGGCAGGCCTGTTCCTCGCCGGCATGGACGTCAACATCTTCGTGCAGGTGGGCTTCGTGGTGCTCGTCGGCCTGGCGGCTAAGAACGCGATCCTGATCGTCGAGTTTGCCCGCGACCGCCAGGTCCAGGGCGCCAGCCGTTTCGACGCGTCCACCGAGGCCGCCCGTGTACGACTGCGGCCTATCCTAATGACCAGCTTCGCTTTTATCCTTGGCGTGTTACCGCTGGTGGTCGCACACGGCGCAGGCGCCGAGATGCGGCGGACGCTGGGCATGGCGGTGTTTGCCGGCATGATCGGCGTCACCCTGTTCGGCATCTTCCTGACGCCGGTCTTCTATTACGTCATCCGCAGCCTCGTTGAGAGGGTACATCGACCCGGTGAACAGCTTCAGTTAAAGGGTGCAGCACACGCATCGACAGGAGCACACTCATGAACGAGCGGCCTATGATCGCATACTTCTCAATGGAAATCGGGGTCGAATCGACGATGCCGACCTATAGCGGTGGCTTGGGAGTGTTGGCTGGGGACTCCATTCGCTCGGCGGCGGATCTCGGCCTACCCCTGGTTGCCGTCACTCTGCTGCACCGAAAGGGCTACTTCCGCCAGAGGCTCGACGCCAGCGGTTGGCAGACCGAAGAGCCGGACACATGGACGATCGACAAGTATCTTCGGGAGATGCCGTCGAGGGCGTCGGTCAGCATCGAGGGAAGGACGGTTCTATTACGCGCTTGGAGATACGAGGTGACGGGCACGGGCGGCCATGCCGTCCCGGTATACTTCCTGGATGCGGACCTGCCGGAAAACACCCCGTGGGATAGAACGCTGACGGACTCGCTCTATGGTGGTGATCCGCATTACCGCCTCTGCCAGGAGGTCATCCTTGGCATGGGCGGGGTGCGCATGCTGCGGGCGCTGGGACATCAGCAGCTCAGTCGCTTTCACTTGAACGAAGGGCATGCCGCCCTGCTCACTCTGGAATTGCTGGACGAAGCAGCGACTCATGCCGGGCGGCGATCGATCAGTCGCGAGGATATCGAGTCTGTCCGGGAGAAGTGCGTCTTCACCACGCACACGCCCGTTTCGGCCGGACACGACCAGTTCCCGCTCGAATTGGTGGTTCAGATCCTGGGCCAACGAGACGACTTCGTTGACCTCAGGGACATCTTCAGCGCAGACCTCGTCAGCCGCATTCTTCAGCACCCCGAGCACTTCCCCGATCCGGAAGCCGTTCGCCACAGCGGCAGGTTCCTGAACATGACCTACCTCGCCCTCAACCTGAGCCGCTACGTAAACGGCGTGGCCAAACGTCACGCCGACGTCTCCCGACACATGTTTGCCGGCTACGAAATCGACGCGATCACCAACGGCGTTCACGCGGCAACTTGGACCGCGGAGCCTCTGCAGGAGCTCTACGATCGCTATGTCTCGGGGTGGAGGGCCGACAACTTCAGCCTCCGATTTACCCTGAGCATTCCCAAGCACGAGCTGTGGCGGGCGCATGAGCAGGCGAAGAGTCTGTTGATCGACCGAGTCAATCGCGTGACTGGCGCCGACATGAGCGTGGATCACTTCACGCTCGGGTTCGCCCGGCGTGCGACAGCCTACAAACGACCGGACTTGCTTTTGACTGACGTGGAGCGGCTCAAGCGGATCGCCTCCCAGACTGGTCCCATTCAAGTGATCTACGCGGGTAAAGCACATCCGCGCGACCAGGGTGGCAAAGAACTCATCCACCGCCTCGTGCAGGCGAGGGAGGCACTGGGAGATGCGGTGAAGATCGCCTACCTCGAGAACTATGACATTGAACTTGGCCGGATGATGACCTCCGGCGTGGACGTCTGGCTCAATACACCCCAGCCGCCACTGGAAGCTTCCGGGACCAGCGGGATGAAAGCCGCCCTGAACGGAGTCCCCAGCCTAAGCGTCCTGGACGGATGGTGGATCGAAGGCCACATCGAGGGCGTCACCGGTTGGTCTATCGGGCACCGGGGAAGCTATGCAGGCTCGAAGGACGAAGGCAACCGTTCCGAGCACGCATCGTCACTTTACGAGAAGCTGGAATTGGTGATCCTTCCTCTGTATTACCGAGACCGCGACCGGTTTCTGGACGTGATGCACCACGCCATCGCCCTGAACGGATCGTTCTTCAACACGCAGCGGATGATGCAGCAATATGCGCTGAAAGCTTACGCCCCTTGAACCCGAAATCTGAGGAGACGAGTGTTGACCCCAGTTGTCAACATCGCGCTAGACGGAATCAAAGCAGGGCAACCTGCCACCGTATCGCGAATGCAACCCAGATGGACATCGAAGTCCTGGCATACATGGCGGGCAATGCGGATGCCCACCAGCTTGAGCCGAAAGCCAGACCAGGTTGCAGGGATCTTGCACGCACGCGTAAGGAGATCTCGGCGATGCTCGCTTTACGAGAACGATCGCGGGGTGCTTTGAACGGCCCTGCGTAACAACGGAGGTGGATGCCCTTGAGGGCTATTTGAACGAACAGGAAACCACATACGCCGGGAAGTCATTTAACAAGTTTACCGCCGCTCTCCAACCGCTTCTTTTATTTCACTTTCGCACCAGGACCCCCAGCGTCCGACGTCGAGCAAGTGACCAAAGAAGTGGAGATGGTTACTCTTGGAAATGGGTTCCACCCGATTCAAGAGGTTCGAGTTCAGCCGGGTGGTGCACGCTCGGAAAGCGGGAAAACGAGTAGAGCCTATCCCAAGACCTCTTTGAGCAGCAGCGTGGTGCAGCCCAGGTGAAGAAAGCCGCTGAACAGGTTCGTCGACTTCTCTCAGCGAATGCACAGCCGGCGGAAGTTCTGCAGCCAGGAAATGGCCCGCTCAACCTTCCAGCGCCAGTCGTGGCTGCGCAGCGGTCGGCCGTCCTGCGTGTAGTTCTCGATCTTGCGGTTCGAACGGTGCGGGGCAATCATCTCGATGCCCTGCTCGGCCAGCTCCTCGTCCAGCTGATCGCTGTCGTACGCCTTGTCGCCGACTACGCGCTACGGCGATTCCTCAGTGATCATGAAGTCGAGCAGACGCTGTACCAATCGCCTCTCGGGTCGTTGGGCCGACATCGTGTCGATCGACACCGGCAATCCGCGTGCGTCCACCAAAACCATGATTTTCACGCCTTTTCCGGCCTTCGTGCAGCCGATGCCGTCGCCGCCGCCTCGAGCCTTGGCGGACGATCCCTCGACGAAGCATCCGTACAGGCGATACCCGCCACGCTCCTCGATGCACCGCCCGGCGGGACGCATGATCCGCTCGAACACGCCGTCGCGGGCCCAGGTCTAAAACCAGCGGTGGACCGTGCTCTCGCTGCCGAAGCGACGCGGTATGTCCTTCCACTTCGCGCCGTTGTCGAGGATCCAGAAGATGCATCGAATGACCTTGCGTTTTGTGCACCGGCGACTGACCGCCCAAGGGGCTCTTGGGCGGATCAGGAATTCGTTCGGCCAGCCAGTCCACTTGCTCATCCGTGAGTGTCAGCTTCATGCTGACTTATACAACTATCGATGCTCACTGGTTTTGGGATAGGCTCTACACAATAGGTACACGCAGAAAACAATGTTCGATGGTTTCATTGAGTAGCAACGGGCCGCGAGTGGACAGGTTGACTTTTCGCGCAACTCTCGGCAAATCGGCATTTCTTAATTAAGGAACAAGATTCTCCCGAGTCCTCATGATCGAATTCGGTTTCCCGGCCCGGCGAGCGAAGGCGGCATTCCGGCGGGGCTCGGGGCGCCCGTCAACGTGTACCAGGTGGCTACCCGAGAGAACACTTCGAAACGGCTGACCGGGATGGGAATAACCGGGCAGGACGATATTGACTCAAGAGGCGCTGAAGGCTGTGGCAGGGGCAGGGTCGCCGGCATCCGCCAAACCTCAATGTATGTCCTCGATGAAGATCCGGGTAAACATTTTGCCGCGCCGTCGAGCCACCACGTCAGCCGCCGAAGTTCGCCTGCAACCGTGCAAAGTCCAGCAGGTCGGCCACCGCGTCCAGATTCAGATCAAAGCACGCGCAGCCTTCAGGGGCCGCGCCGACGGGGCCACCAAGGCACGGGATGAACGCCTCAACATCCGCCAGATCGACAGCAGCGTCGCCATTGCAATCGCCGGGGCGCCGGAGGGTCAGGCCGGCCACTTCGCTCGTTGCGGAGCCGCAGCGATTCATCACCTCGACCCTGTAATCCCCGGCATTTCTGGCGGCCGCGGAGTTGATCGTTAGCATCGGTGTCGATGTGCCGGAGAGCATAGAGCCGTCCGGCCCGGCTCCGTCGGCGAGGGGCACGCCACCGTGCGACCACTGGTAGGAAAGCTCCGGAGCGCCCGCGGCGAACGCCTCAAACATTACCGTTTCGCCGATTTGCGCTTCGATACTCTCCGGCTGGCGGTCGAAGAATACTTGGTCGAGGTAGCGATATTCCCAGGTCTGTACGGGCACGGGCAGGGTCTGCTCGCCATAGTCATTGCCGATGAGAACCGTGGCGCGGCGGCGGGAGTCGAACACCATGGCCGTCGGGGGGAAGGCGCCGCCGGGAAGCATCTGGTGAAATTCGGGCAGGATCTGGGTCCAGCCCGAGCCAGTCAGTGCGTATGTGTCTGAGTGCCAACTGCTCGGCGAGCCGATCTCACGCCCGCTGCCGAATAGGGTCACGCGGCGGCGCACCGCGTCGTAGGTCATCGCGGGATAGTGCCGTAACGGCGCGTCCCCGTCCAAGGAGTTCCATGCTCCACCTGAGAATACCCACGAGAATGCCTCGTTGGTGCCAAGATTGTAGTACTGCCCCACGCAGATCTCCCGACTAGCATCGTAGGCGATTGGGGATACGAAGTAGCTCGGTCCGATTCCCGTGTAAACGTTGGCCCACGTCGCTGTTGCGCTGTCGAACTCCCAGGTCTTGTTCGTCGGGGGGTCGGGGTGATAACCGTCCTCGTAGATCACGATCATCTTGCCGCGTGCAGAGTCGAAGGCAGCGTCGCCCTGCTTCCAGTAATCGGATCCCGTCGG
Source organism: Phycisphaerae bacterium (assembly GCA_024102815.1). Taxonomy (NCBI): domain Bacteria; kingdom Pseudomonadati; phylum Planctomycetota; class Phycisphaerae; species Phycisphaerae bacterium. Next base: position 70,405 of record JAGFJJ010000059.1, on the reverse strand, counting down.
CGGTCCACCCGGCGACGTGGTCACGAGCGTCCAATCGCTGCCGTCGTACTCCCAAACCTCGCTGTTGCCAAATACCGGAGACGGTGACCATCCACCGAAGAGCAGGATCTTGTTTCGAACGGTGTCGAAGACCATCTGGTGCTGCTCCCGCTTCCCGGGATAGTGCGGCGGGAACCGCTGCGTCCATTCCACGCCGTCCCATTCCCAGGTGTCGTCGAGGTCGTCGCTGGTCCCGTTGGGCTTGGCCCCAAAGCCGCCGTAGAGGACAGAAACGCCGCGTACAGGGTCGAAGGCCATGTCAGTGTGAAGCTGGTGGCGCCACAGCGGCCCGGTAGACGTCACATGGACCCAAGTCGGGGTCGGCAAGGTGATGTTGACGACATTGGTCGTGCGAAGCTGACATTCATCCGACACCGCGCACCAGTAAATGCCCTCATCTTCGTAGCGCACACCGTCGAGCGTGAGCGTGGGTGTGTGCGCCCCGTGGATGTGGCCCGCGTCGTCGAGAAACTCCCCGCCCTTGAGCCACTGATACGAAATCATGCCCACGCCTCGGGCCGCAACGCGCAGGGCGACGTCGTCGCAGGGCTGGGGCGTTTGGCTGACCGGCAGTTCGTCGAAGGTCACGCCGACCTGCACGCGCACGGTCTGGCTCACCGCCTCGCCGCAGCCGTTACTGACCACAACGTGGTAGTCACCGCTGTGGAAGTTGTTCGCGAGGCTCACCTCATACGTGGACTCGGTCTCGCCGGGCAACGGATTACCGTCCTTGTACCATTGGATGTGCCGCGGTGACCCGCCACTCGGCGTGACCGATAGCGTGAAGGGCGAACCCGGGCAAATCGAGGCGCCAACCGGCTGAGCGTTGATCGTCGGTGGTGCCGTCGCGACTTCGAATGGCAGCAGGTTCACGTTGTAGAACAGGCCGCCGGAGGCCTGCACCTTGACCCGGGCCAGTGACGTCGGCACGAACGGAATTGGAACGAGCGCCGCTCCGGCATTGGGAAAGTCCGCGGCAAGGTTCCACGGAAAGTCTTGCCCGTTATCCGTGGACATGAGGATGTCGACGGTCTCAGCGCTGATCGGCGCTTCATTGGTTCCTGCGACCCGCCATTCAACAACCATGAGGTTCCCGCCGCAGCGTCGTTCTGTGGCACCGCCGAGCGGCCTGAGCACGCTGAAGCCCAGCGGAACTTCCACGAACTCGACCTGAATATCTCCTATCCCCCAGCCCCCGCCGCCGGCGACATTGTCGCGGAGCACGCCCTTAAACACGGACGACCGGCTGAATCTCGGGAGATTCTCGCCAAGTGAAGGCGTGCCGTTGACCACACTATCGTAATCGGGGAACCACCGTTCTCCGGGCCCCGGCGGAAATACACGGAACAGCGGCTCATGGTTGCCGCTATCGATGGAAAGGGGGAGTTGGATGCCTAGGTCTGCCTGCTCGATCGAGGTGGACACACCCTCCCCGGGTTCAGGAAACGCCGCATTGGGTCCGACGAGGCGAAAGGGCGTATTGGTTGGGATGTAGTAGGGGCCTTGCACCGCCGGTGTTGCACCAGGGTGGCTGTTGCCGGTATGAACGCGCGATCCGCAGTCCAACGCAGCGCCAACAACCACAGGCGCCATCTGCAACCAGCTGGCGACCGAGTACATCGCGTCCTTAAGACCTCCCGTGGGATTGGCAGGGTCCGGCAATACGATGTCGTCTGTGCCGCAAGTACCTCCATAGGACATGATGGTGCTGCCGGATCCGGGTTCGTAGGCGGTCGCCGGGGCGAACTGGCCGGGGAGCCCGCAGCTTCCGCCGCGCCCGTTGAAGGTATGCGTAGCACCTAACTGATGGCCCACCTCGTGAGCGACCAGATCGACCACGAATATGTCGTTGGCGAAGTTGGTTGTGGGGTCAATGGCCGTGCTTACCGCGGAGATGGCCCGTGCCTTGTTATCTTCATCGCACACGCCGGCGACGGATGCCAGCCCGGAATACCCATTCGCCTGCCAATGGAAGACATGTCCCAGGCCATAGTTGTCCGTGCCGATAACAGAGTCGAGATTGGACTGGTTCTCAGCCATCATTTGCAACCAATCGGGCTGGCCGTCCCCGTCGAAGTCGGTCTGTATCCCGACGTAGGGATCGGTGTTGGGGTCCAGGTAGACGATCTGACTGTTGTTGTTGACAAGATTGAGGCGGACCGGGCCGTCGCGTTCGAGGATTTGATTCAAGCGGTTGACGGTGTTGTTGATCACGCTCATCGTGAGCGCGACGCTGGGCGTCTGGGGCGGGTTCATCTGCGCTGCAATGTTCGTACTAAACTCGCCGGTTGCCGCGACCGCGATCGAAAACTCATTGCGAACCACTTCGAAGCCCCCCTGCTGGGCCAACACGCCGTCGAAATGAGGAAGTTCGGCTGGCTGCGGCGTCGAACAATCGGCCCCAACCGAAGCGCCTGCGACCGCGGCGGCCGCCCCGCGCCAATACGAAAGGTACCGCGTCGCATCCTCGCCACCCTCGAGCGCGCTGATGTACCAGGCACTCTGCGCGGAAGCTCCGAGGTAGGCCGGGCCAAGAACCTGAGCGCGAAACCCGAGCAAACTCACGTCGAACCGCACGGTCGCCGCCGGATCGTCCAGCCCCTGCCCCAAGTACGACCGAATCTCCGGGAACTCGGCCTGCAACTGCGGTTGCATGACCGATGACTCGACAAAGGCAAATCGCTCGAACACGCCGTCCGGGCGCGGAAGCCGGATGATCGTCGACGACTCCCGCACTGGAAACGCGCCCTCTTGCGGTGCGGTGGCAAGGAGCGATCGCAAGAGTCCTTGGTCCAATTGTGCTAGAGCGGCCTCCCCTGATGGCAAGGCTGGCGCCCTTGCGCCCACAACCTTGGAATCGACGTCCAGCTTGATCCAGGGAGCCGGGGCTCTCGCTTCATGGCTGCGGGCGGGCTCCACCGCTGCACCATCGAACGGCGAGAGAGTAAGGGCCAACGTCGCGTTCACCACTAGGAAACGACGCGCGGCAACGGCAGCGGTTCCGACTCGGTTCAGCATGATGTTCGTCCTATAGGACTTTTCAGATTGCCCTACGCAGCCATTGCGGGCCACGTCAACCGACAGCATCGTCCACCCAACGAGTCGACGACCGCTCCTTCTCCGATCAACGACCCGCGCTCGGCTCGTTCGAACCCCGCCAGCAACGTCGCTATAATCGGAATCGGCAGGCCAGCCGGGGGGAACTCTCGCTCCATCCCGGCGGCCTATTCAATCCGTATAGAGCGGCTCGTTTGCGACAAAGAAAATCGGGAAATGGATCAGGACGCCCCCAAAGCGGTACCGCAGATGCTCAGGAGCTTGTCTCAAGGGGCGAGACAGGCGGCTGACGATCTCTTACCGCTGGTTTACGACGAGTTGCGCCGATTGGCGCAGGCGCGCTTGGCGAAGACGCCGCCGGGCCAGACCCTCCAGCCAACGGCCCTCGTGCACGAGGCTTACCTGAAGCTGGTGGGCAGTGAGGACCCCGGCTGGGAGGGGCGGGCACACTTTTTCGGGGCAGCTGCCCGGGCCATGCGCGACATTCTGGTGGATCAAGCCCGCCGAAAGGCGAGCGTCAAGCGCGGCGGAGGCCGGCGGCGCGTGGACGCCGCGCAAGCGACACCGTCGATTGAGCCTCCAAGCGACGATCTCCTGTCTCTCGACGAGGCATTGCGGCGGCTTGAGAAGGAGGACTCGCGCAAGGGTGAGATTGTCATGCTGCGATACTTCGCCGGTTTGAGTCGTGACGAAACGGCAGCTGCGTTGGGGGTGAGCCCCCGCACGGTGGACCGCGAGTGGCGGTACAGCATCGCCTGGCTGCACATGGAGCTGAGCGATAACTCGCCCAGGAGGGACGACGGATGATGAGCGGGGACCGCCGGAAACAGGTGGAGGAGTTGTTTCAGGCGGCTGCGGACGTTCCGCTGTCGGAACGGAAGGGGTTCCTCGATCGTGCATGCCTGGATGAGCCTGTCGTGCGCACCGAAGTGGAGCGCTTGCTTGCCCACTTGGAAGCCGCTGAGGGCGAGTTCTTGGCGACGCCGATCGCGCCGAGAACGGAACCACGTCATTTGCCGCGGTCCAAGCCCGCAAGCATCGGGCGATATCGCATTGTGCGCATGATCGGTGAGGGTGGAATGGGCGCGGTGTTCGAGGCGGAACAGGACCATCCGCGCCGGCGCGTCGCGCTCAAAGTGATTCGCCTCTCAGTGGGCGGTCCTTCGGCTGTGTGCCGATTTGAACGAGAGGTGGAGATCCTCGGACGACTCAGGCATCCCGGGATCGCTCAAATCTTCGAAGCCGGCACATACGACGACGGTGCTGGAAGCACGCCATATTATGTCATGGAGTACATCCACGGCCGCCCGCTGACCGAGTTCGTGAAGGAGCGTGGTTTGCCTGTTCGCGAGCGACTGGCCCTGATGGCCGACATCTGCGATGCGGTTCAGCACGCACACGAACGGGGCGTGGTGCACCGCGATCTGAAACCGGCCAACATCCTGATTGAGGGGGTCGGAGGCGCGCCGCGTCCCAAAGTTCTCGATTTCGGCGTGGCTCGTGCCCTTTGCGCAGACGTCGAAGCGATGACTGTGCACACCGACACCGGACAGTTGCTTGGAACGCTTTCATACATGAGCCCGGAGCAGATTGGCGGCCCACAGGAGGAGATGGACGCCCGTTCCGACGTGTACACGCTCGGCGTGATCCTCTACGAGATGCTCGCGGAGCGATTCCCATACGACTTGCGGGACCAGCCGCTGGCAGTTGTAAGTTCGCTGATCCGCGAGCAGGAGCCTACTCGTCTGAGCTCTGTCAATACGTCGTTTCGCGGTGACCTCGAGACGATTGTCAGCAAAGCCTTGGCCAAGGAGCGTGAACGACGGTATCCGTCTGCCGCCGAGCTTGCTGCCGACATTCGTCGGTTTCTCGCAGACGAACCCATCACTGCGCGACCGGCGACGCACGCTTACCAATTGAAAAAATTCGCCAAGCGAAACAAGGGACTTGTCAGCGGTGTAGTTGCGGCCTTTGCAGTGCTATTGATCGCGGTTGTAGGTGTCAGCCTAGCGCTGTTTCGGGCAACCCGAGCTGAGAAAGCCGCATTGCGATCCGCAGCCAAAGCTACTGCCGTCAGCCAGTTTCTACAGGAGATGCTCGACGGCGTTAACCCCGAAGCGGTCAAGCCCGACGCTCTTACTGTTCGCGAAGTGCTGGACCACGCCGCGAGCCGCCTACAGAGCGAACTCGCCGATCAACCCGAAATCGCCGCTTCCTTGCATCGCACGCTGGGCAAACATTACAGCGCGTTGGGACATTACACAGAAGCCGACCGACAGTTCAGCAAGGCGGTTGAGCTCCGGAGGGCGCTCGTGATGGGTGATGACCCTGAACTGGCCGACGCATTGGCCGGGCTCGCCGCAAACTTGCAGGACAAGCGAGAGCTCGTCGATGCCGAGGCGCCAATGCGCGAAGCCCTTGACATGCGTCGGCGGCTGTTCGGCGACACCAGTCCCGAAGTTGCCGGGAGCCTCAACGGATTAGCTTCGATCCTTCTCGAACAAGGCCGCGCGCAGGATGCTGAGCCGCTTGCCCAGGAATCCCTTGAAATCGCCCACAGACTCGAACTCTCAGAACTGACCGCGATCGCTACGAGTACGCTTGGCGGATGTCTATTGGAACTGAAAAGGTTGGACGAGGCCGAAGTCGCTTTGCGCGAGGCCGTGGCCCTTGTTCGTCAATTACCGGGCGATAATGAGCTAGCACTCGCCGGCCGCCTGACGTTTCTTTCCGGCCTCCTACGTTCCCAAGGCAAAGATGCTGAGGAGGAAGCTGCCTTGAGGGAAGCAATCGGCATCCGATCACGCCGACTCACCGCTGACCATCCCGCCTTGGCCTGGAATCTCTTTCGGTTGGCCCAGGTTTGCCACAAAACTGGTAACCTCCCCGAGGCAGAAGCCGCCGGTCACAAGGCGCTCACAATCTTCATGGCAGGGCGCGGTCCGATGCACAGTGACGTCGCCGATTGCCAGGAGCTCTTGGCTCGGATTTACGATGATCAAGGCCGGTTGGGGGAAGCAGAGACGTTGTGGAACGAATGTCTTCAAACACGGCGCGGGCTGCTTCCGCCCGGGCACCCGGATATTGCGCTTGCCGATGACGCACTGGCCCGGAACCGCGCCGCCCAGACCGTCATGGTCAAGACGCCCGAGTAATCGCCCCGCGGCAGTCGCTGATTTTTGACTCTCGTTCTCACCGGCCAACCACTTGTCAGTGCGGTTCTCAGCCGCAAAAACCCCTGTAATTGCCTACTCTACAAACGTTTGCGATTAGAAAACCGATTCCCCAACCTGGACGTTGCGACGAGCGCCCAAGTCCCGTCCGGTCGACCCTCCGGCTCCTCCCTCCTACGCCGCCATCGCCATCCCGCCGTCCCAGACCCGCAGGGCTACCCGACCGGCCGCCTCCGGCTCGCCAAACTCCAGGCCCTCGATGACCTCCCAGGCCGCAGCCCGGATCCGCACAAAGCTGGCCAGGAGGGGCGCCTTGTTCCCCTGGTGCAGCTGGATGTAGCCGGCCGACGCCTCGCAGACCACGAAGGCCACCGTCTCAGCCTCGGTCTCCCGCACCCAGCTTGAGTCCTTGCGATCGACGTGCAGGATCTCTTGGGCTAGCTTATGTACCAGGGTCGAAAACTCCTCGGCCGGCGACAGCCCCGGCAGCAATACGATGGAGCCCTTCCTCATGAGCCCAAGGGCTGGGGCAATCGCTGCCGAGTACTCAAGGCCCACACCCCGACCAGTCACTCGCACGAGGCAAGCAGTGGAGCGCCCGATCAGAGGGGGGGCAGGCTGGAGTACCGGTCGAACTGGTCGTGCGGGCCACCCCCGGCTGCGCTGAAGTCCGCGAAACCGGATATCGGGTGAAATGCTCCTTACGCAATACTTACGCAATAACGCGTGAATCTTGGCGTTTTTTGGGTTCAAATCGGCGTTTTTGAGGCAAAATCGCCTATAGTCCAGATTTTGAATCCCGCGCGTCTGCCAATTCCGCCACTCCGGCACGAGCTTAAAGCACTGTCAAAAAACAAGTTACATATATGCCGGTCATTCGCGCCGCAAGAGAATCTCAGATACCGCGCGTCCGGAGATATTAACCGGGCTTCGCCCACAGGCAACGGGTGTACGAACGGTGTTCCTGGTGCCGTGAAGGTGGTTCCCAACGCCCGACGAAAGGCCTGCCCGTCCCAGTGCCTTAAGCGTTCGGGCAATGATCTCGCGATACTTTTCGCGGACACTCACCCGCACCGGCAACCGGCGGACTTCACCGGAATGCGAGGTGACCCCTGGACGTGTTTTTTTGCGGCATCCGCGCCAAAGTCCAGGGACCAGGGCGAGGATTACTCCAGTTCGAATCGCCGTGATCGCAAGAGCGCTTCCGCGAGGTCCGGAGAAGTCGTTGCGTGTCAACGCCGGTTAGTGAAAAAAGAGCCCCGCATTCGGTTACACGCGGTCCCTGGGTTTTCCACTCGCTCCGAACTTGGTTCGTTCTTCAATCCCCGAAGCTATCTTGCAGGCTGTGACACAGGTTACAGGAGACAATTTCGCCGGCCTTGAGTGTTGTCAGCACCTGCCCTTCCGTGTTTCGCAACACACGGTCCACAGGCACGCGCGCCAGACGCGATCCCAGATGGTCTGCCCCATGGCAAGGCGCACATCGGTCGACACCGCCACCGTTCTCATAGTAGTGCCTGTGCCAACTACCGCTGGAGCCGTGGATCCACTGCGGGTCGTTGACCGGGTGCATACCGTGCGGTCCCGACAATGTGCCATTGGGGAAACTCCCGGCATTGTGGCACACCGTGCACTCTCGAATCGGGCCCACATGGCCCTGAAGCTCCATGGCCGGTATGTTGTCATTCGCGTCGGGATCCCGATTGGGCCAAATGGCGTGCGGGCTGCCGTGACACGCTTCGCAGGCCACGCCGGCATGTGCGTCGAGACTCTCCCGATACAGAACGCCGGGCATTTCCGCAAAACGGTCATCGATAACCGGCAGCGGTTCCGCAGCGGGATCACCGGAAGAATATGCGAGGGTGAGTACCGGCTGGTCTCCACTGCCGGTGTGGCACGAACCGCACCTGGGCTCGTCGGCCCACGGTTCACGTGCCTGCCCGTCGGACAACGCGTAAACCCCACCGACGGCCATCATACCTCCATGACAGGAGGCGCACGTCTGACCCGCTGTAAACATGGCCCCACGGAAACACTGCGTGATCTTGCCGGGATGGCATTTGAAACAGTTGTCTTCCATCGGCGCAGTCGGATCGGCCGAAATCAGCAACTGATCATCGGAGGGTGGCGCCAGTGGATCGACAAGCAAGGGCTCCCCGGCAACGTCACGGAGGAGAGATCCGTCGGTCGCCACCTGCAACCGGCCGTGGAAACCATGGGCGACGTTCGACATGTTCGGGACTTGGGGATCACCCGCCGGGCCTCCGACGATCGCCAGCGCGTTGGATCGGTGACACGATGCGCAGAGCACGGGCTCATTGTTATTGATGAATGTGGTACCGTGTTTGAAGTCGTGCAGCAAGAGCGCGTTCAGCTTCGCGGCGCGTTCCACGTCGATGCGGTCGGGGCTTGCCGACGCAACAAAGGCGGGGCCGGCAACACGGGCACTCGGATCGGCGCCCACGCCCCCCAAGGTATGACAATCCCGGCAGTCCACCTCCGAGGACACCGGAACAACCACGTCCGTCGTGGCGAGCACCTCCGACGTTGACGTGTCGACTGCCTGCACGCGCATCAGTGGATAAGAGTTGGGCCTCCCCCGGTCGTCGACGCCGGTCATGGGGATGCCTTGCGCGGTAAACCACCCCTTGCCCGGGAGGAAATCGCCGAAGAGCTGCGGTACGTTGTCATGGTACGGCTGATCGATGCCGGGCATGTACCGGCCGTGGTCAGGATTGTCGACAGTCTGGAGCCCCTCATCGGGCAGAGGATTCAGGCCGGGAAAGAGGGTCGCTGCAATCGTCGCCCCCGAGTTGTCGAATTCGTCCCAGAAGTCCGTCTTGCGGATCACGGCATCCTTCAGCGAGGCGCCGACGGGATAGTTCTGGCTTGTCGAGTTGATCGAATCGGGTCCAACCGGGTCGTTCGGATTTGTTGCCGCAGAATATCGGAGTTCCACTCCCGTGTCGTCAAGGATAACCGGCGCCAGCAACCCCGTTGACCCTCTGCGAATGACGTGAGCATTTACCGTATTGAATGGCGGGAGAATACTGAGCGGGTCAGATGCGAGATCTGCACAATGCATTCCGAGGTCGTTGAACGGCAGAACGGTGTGCACCGATCCGCCGGCGCCGGGCGTGCCCGGGGCGGGCTGCTGGGCCACCATGGGTGGCAACTCGCTCGGGACCACTCCGACGTTGACTGTAACGGAACTCACGCACCGCAAGCCCGAATCGTCCGTCACCACGAACCTGACAAGAAAGCTGCCGTTGTTCCAATCGAAGGAGATGGGTCCAGGGTCCGCCACAAGCGGCCGAATGTCCGCCCCGCCGCCAAAGTCCCATTCATACGCCAGCGGTCCACCATTCGGGTCGAACGCCGCGCCTGCAAAAACGACGAGCTGCCCCAGGGTAACATCGACATCCTGATCGGGCGAAAGTATGGAGCAGAACGGCGGCTCAGTTCCGCCGGGCGTCGAGCTGCAGCTCGAAGGAACGCCCGTGACACTGCGTATGGAGCATGCTCCCGACATCGATGCACGCACCCGGCACGGGATTCCGCTGATCCCTTGAATCTCAAATGAGAATTGCCCGCCAGCCTGATTTTGCGGCGCGGAAGCAACGACGGTGCCCGTTATGCCATCCGCGATGGCAATTACCGGGTTTGGTGTCAGCGCGCTGTAGATTCCGTGGGCAACCAGTGTGTTGGTCGCGGCATTATATGACGCGTCGTGGAGACAGACGAACGGAGCCGGCCTCTGTCCGCATTGGTCCATTGTGGAGCTGAACAGAAGCTCGAACGTGGCAAGGTCTGCCAAGTCGACATCGAGGTCGGCGTCGTAGTCGAACTGCGAGCAGGCGGCATCGACTGAACCGCCATTCGGGACCGTCTCACATGCAACCCACTGCTCCAGCGCATCGAGCGGTGACAGCTCAACAAAGCAGTCTGCGGCGGACGCCGCGCCTGACATCGCCAACACGATCGACAGCACCGGCAACGCAACCGCGTGTCCGGGATGCCAAGTGCAGAGCAATTGGGCTCGAATGATCCGCGCGAAAATTGAATCTGAGATGGTGTCCATGACCTTTCCCCCACGTCAGCAGAATGTTGACGACTTTCGTTGCAGCCGGTTTGTTCGATTCAGGTTTCGGCCGGCGCCGAAGAAAGCGCATCATATCGGCCGCCAAATGTCCTGGCTCGCCAGTTCAGCAATGCTGCACAAATTCGGAACCAAGCCGGCTGGTCCGCCCGCCGGGTAATGAAAACCACGCGCGAAGATTCCATCGAATAGCGGAGGAACAAATGGTCATGCGCGGGCGAAGCGACTCGGTCGAAACGTCGTTCTTAGGATTGGCATCACACTTTAGCCCGGGGTGAACACGACGGAAGGTTCTGATGATCCGATGAAGGCTGATTGAAAAGCTGGCGGCGACCGCCTGTGTGGCAACCCGGGAACAACACTGTGAGCAAGTTCTTCGACGGCCGTGGAAACTCGCGAATCCGATTTCGTGAAAAGCACATCGCCCTGCATAAGTCCACGGAGCGCTAGATTCCGCGTACCCGCGACATCAGCAGCCAGCACGAGCAGGAACAACGCCGGCACGGCCACAGTGTTTAGTTCAGAAATGGACGCACCGACAGGCACTCCTTTCAACCGACCGCGGTATCGGTTCGGCTATGGACAATTCGGACAGGTTTACGGCAAGTGATGCGCCGCACGCACAGAGATCCCGCGGTCAGGACGGCCAAGCCCAAGCCGAGGACCGTCCAGCCGGAGGCGGCAGGAACGGTATCGGCGGCGTTCGTGACGGCAAGCGCAATGGGTCCGTCCAATTGCGGCCAATAAAGCATCGTCTCGATATCACCGCTCGCGACGGTCAGACGGCGCAATTCATCGTTGTAATAGCCCGATCCAGAGCTTTGAAGCCAATAGACGGCACCGGTGACCATATCAACGCTCAACGCCACAGGATCCAGCAACTGCGGATAGATGAGAACGGTTTCAGGCGTAAATGGTCCCTCGACGTCCATCCGCATCAGGCGATCGTCGTACACGCCGACACCCGTATCCTCGGCCCAATAGACCAGTCCACCGACTTCATCGACGGCCAACGCGACGGGGCTGCGAACCTCCGGATAGGCAAGTAGGGATTCAATATTCGCACCGGTCAAATCCGCACGGCGAATTCGCTCATCAAAGGAGCCCACGCCCGTGAATTCGACCCAATAGATTTTGCGGCGGAAAGCATCGACGGCCAGCGCCACCGGGGGCGCCGCAAGGTCGGGAAACTGGAGGACTGGTTCCGCGTTGAGGCCATTGACGTCGGTTCGCCAAATCGCGAAACCGTAATGTTGTGCCCAATAGAGGTGACGGCCGACCGGATCAAACGCCAGCGCAACCGGGTCGGTCACTGGCGGACCCTGAAGAATGGTCTGCGAGTTGGTACCGTCCAGATCCGCCTTGAGGATTCTGTTCTCGTAGGCCTGAGCCCAATAGAGCGTCTGCCCGGGCCCGTCGACGGCGACGGATACGGCATCGATTACCAGGGGCCATTGCAACACGGGCTCCGGCATTCCGCCTGCCGTACTGCAGCGGGATATTCGGTCTTCGTAGGATTGCGCCCAGTATATCTGGCCGGCTGCCAAGGAAGTGGTTCCGGCCATGAATACTGCGAGACTCAACGCACCCGCGTACAGCGCCGATCGAGTCTTATTCATCGCGACAGTCTCCCTCCTCAGGCACGTCATTGGAGGATCGGGAGGCCCGGCATCGCTGCCGAACCTCCCGATTTGGAAAGGGAAATACAAGGGCGTATGAACTTGTGTTACCCTACGGGCAGGCATCCACGCACGCCCGCATGTCGGCCTGTGCCGCCGCAACACAGTCGGGCATCGCGCCGCCGGCGGCGAGGCATGCTGCAATGTTGTCCGCCGCCGTCAGGGCGCAAGTCAGCTCACACGGGAGCGTCACGCCGCAGTCCGCCAGACAGGCCTCCAGGGCATCCGTCGCAACCGTTGCGCACGCGTCGATTGCCCCGCCATCCTGGACGCAATCGTGAAACAGATGTTCGGCGTCACGATGGCAAACCTGCGCACAAGGCGTTCCCGGTGACGGCGCGCCACACTGCGTCTGCATGCAGGCCTGGAAGGCGTTCCGGGCGGCCTCCTGGCATTGCAGCGGTGTATCCCCACCCTCGAGGCAACCCTGGAACGCCTCTTCGGCCTGCTGATGGCACTGGGCCTCACAGCTGGGTTCCGGCGGCACGTGCCCGCATTCGTCGATCAAACAGGTTTGGAGAAATGCCCGCGCGGTGTCCGCACAATCCAGTTCTGTGCCGCCCGCGTCGAGACACTCCAAGTAGGCGGATTCAGCCTGCCGGTGGCAGGTGTACTCGCAGGGGGGTTCGGGCGGTACCTGACCGCACTCATTCATCAGACAACCCTGGAGTTGCGAACCGGCCTGCTCGCTGCAGTTCTCCGGTGTTCCACCCTGAGCGATGCAGTCCAGAAACGCGTATCCCGCCTGTTCGTGGCACAGGAATGCACACGGCGCATCCGGCGGCGCAATACCACATTGATCCTCCAGGCATGCCCACAGGGCTGCCAGGCGCTGAGCGCGACAATCTTCCGGCTCACCGCCGTCCGCAATGCAGGTATCGAAGAGCAGATCCGCCTCTTCACGACAGACTTCGCAGCAGGGACATTCCACCTGGCACGCATCGAGGCATGTCTGACGGTAGAGCGCGGCTTCATCGTGGCACGCCACAGGATCGCCCCCGGCCTCCAAGCATGCCGCCAGAATCTGGTCTGCCTCCACGAAGCACGCGTCACGGCACTCGTTTGGACCGGAGGCCGCGTCATTTCCCGGAGTTACCGGACCATCGTCCTGCCGGACCAGCCGGTCGGCTGAGGCCATCCTTTGCAACTCAGTCTTGCTGCTGTCGCGAGCCGCCCCCGCGGCGGCCGCGAACAAGCCTACGCACGTCATCACGAGCACCAGTCTCATCAGTTTCATGAATCGTCCCCTGCGACAAGTGATCACGACTGTTGAGCGAATCGGCCCGTCAATCCGATTCGTTCGGTTCGACTGATCCGAATCAGCCGCTTCCATGGTCTAAAAGGACACTTCCGTCCGATTCCTGACACCAACTTGGCGAAAAAGCGCTCGTCACCTGGTTCAACATCACGAGCGAGCGAGAAACTAAACGATTACTGCAATCTCGACGCCCCTGGGATTGTGCTTGCCGGACATTGGTTAATTCCGGATAATAATTCCGGTATGCGCACGGGTGGCACGACACGCCTGTCTTTTCTGCAAGGACTGCGGGAGGGAGCCGATTCCCGTAGCTGGGTGCAGTTTCACCGGTTCTACGGAGAGCTTCTGATCCGGTACGCCCGCCGCCTGGGTGCGACCTACGAAACCGCGGAGGACGTGGCCCAGGAAGTCACCATGTACGTCTTCCGCTCGATAGGCAAATTCCAGCACGGACAACGCAAGGGCTGCTTTCGCGGCTACCTGAGGCTCGCGGTCGTGCACGCCCTCGGCCGGGCCGCTCGCAGGGAATCCCGCCGAGTGACCGTGCTCGATCCGGACAGGCTCGTTGAACTGGCCCGCGAACACGATTGGCAGGATGTTGTCTGGCAGCAGGAGCAGTACCTCCATCGGATCCGCTGGGCTTTGCGCTCGATCTCAAGTGAGTTTGAACCGGCCACGGTCGAGGCATTTCGATTGCAGGTTCTGGCTGGTGAGTCGGCGGCTCGTGTTGCGGAACAACTGGGGATCAGCCGGGATTGCGCGTACCAAGCAAAATCGCGTGTGTTGCGCCGGCTACGCGAGCACATTGCGGAGCTCGATCCCGATGTTGTCCCGGACTGAAGTGATTCTTTGCGCATTTAATTTCTGCGGTTTGTCCCCATGTCGTTTGGACAGGGACACGTAGTTCTCGCCGGTCCGAAACTTGCGTGCGGACCGTGTCAGATCAGACGTCGACGTGTCTTCCAGCTTTCGGGCGGGTTGCTGGCCCCCCGGGGCGGGAGGTCGAGGTGGTGCGACTCACATGTCCTTCGTGCACGCTCGTTGTCAAGGGGCAACCCGACCGCAGCAAAATGACGTGCCCGTCCTGTGGAAGCGCGCTCATCCGCACCGAATGGGACCCCACCTTATCGGATGACGAGCTCGTTTGTGATCTCCGCAGGGCTTTTGGCGATTCACCTGACTTCTTGTCCCCACAAATCGGGTCCGTGGCCAGCCGGGTTGCATCGGAGGAGGGACCGCTTCGCCTTTCCGGCACGGTGTGCAGCGGACGCCGCCTCGGCGATTTCGAGATTCAGGAAGAGATCGGTCGGGGTGGGATGGGCGTTGTTTATCGGGCGCGGCAGGTCTCCCTGAGCCGGGAGGTCGCGCTCAAGGTGCTCCCACCATCTCTCGGCGATAGCGGTTCGTCGGCCAGGCGGTTTCGCAACGAAGCCAAAGCGGTGGCCCGACTCCGCCATCCCAATATCGTCCCGGTGTACGCGCAGGGCGAATGCGAGGGACATCTGTTCTACGCCATGGAGCTCGTCCGGGGCAAGTCTCTGGATGAAGCGATCCACGACTGCCCCAACCTCCTCGACGATTACCGTTGTGTCGCAAGAATGTTGGCTGGCGCATCGGACGGACTTGCCCACGCACATGAGGCCGGTGTTTTCCATCGCGACATCAAGCCCCACAATCTGCTTCTGGGAAACGACGGTGTTCTCCGTCTCACGGATTTTGGCCTGGCCTACCTTACGGACCAGCCCCATGCCACCGCCTGCGGGGAGATCATGGGAACCGCCGCGTATCTCGCCCCGGAGCAGGCATTCGGACGGTCCGACGAGGTTGACCAGCGCACAGATATTTATGCGATGGGGGCCACGCTCTACGAACTGCTCACGCACCACCGCCCCTTTGACGGTGAGTCGCGCGACAAGATTCTCAACGACATTCGTATGAGCTCTCCCCCTCCGCCACGAAAGGTCGATCCCCGGATTCCTCGAGAATTGGAGACCATTTGCCTGAAGGCGATGGCCTACGACGCATCACACCGTTACTCCTCCGCAGCAGCACTGGCCGAGGACCTGCGGCGTTTCGACACCGGCCGGCCGATTCTGGCCAAGCGCGCCGGATGGATAAAGCGCGGCATCAAGCTCGTGCGACGGAGACCGGCGAGCATCACGGCGATGGCGACGGTTTTCGTAGCCCTTTGCGCCATAACCGGCTGGATGCGGGCGGGCGTGGTATCTCGGCGGGCGGAAGCCGACAGCCTGATCCAATCGGCCTATGATCGACTCGCCTACGTAGATTATCGAATGCCCGAACTCGTCGCGGGAGACATCGACCGAGCACAGAAAATGCAGGCTGATCCCTACACGCTCGATGTCACGCAGGCGCTGGCCGCGATGGGTCGCAATGAAAACGAATCGGCTGCGGCAGCGCTTCGACGGATCGTATCGCTCCATCCCGACGACCGTCGCGCGCGGTATATGCTCTCGTGGGCCTTATGGCGCAGCGGAGATCGCGAGGCATCGAGGGAAGCGTTCACCTCGGCCGAGGCGATCGGCGGAGCCGATCGTGCAGACGCGTGGTTCTTCCGCGGGCTCGCCACCCATTTCGATCGACCGGAGGTGGCTGCGGATTCCTATCGACAAGCCAGTATCGCCCGCGCACAAGAGCATCAATTCTATCCACAAGCCGTACTACACCTCGCCCGGGCGTACAATCAGCAGATGTATTCTCATCGCAGCGCCGATTTGTTCGACGATGCGGACTTCGGCCTGCGGCAGCTCATCGAGCATGGCCATTATGGTTCGTACCCCTATTATCTCATTTCCATCGCGCACCGACTCTCCGCTGAGATCCTGGCTGAGAAAGACACGGCCCAGGACGAGGATGTCGATGCCCGGCTGAATGAAGCGCTTCAGTGGGCGCTTGCCGGCCAGGGTGCCTTTCCGGAAGACGAGCGGCTGGTGACCGCGGAGGCGGAATGCCTTGAAACCATGGGAATGTTCGAGACGGCACTGGAAGCACGTACTCGCGCAATATCGCTTGCCCAACATCGGCTGAAGCAATGGGAGGGATACCATTATCGGTGGCGCTTGAACTGGTGGTTAGGACACCTCGAGGAAGCAATGGAGGACCTCGAGCAGTGCGTCGAGTTTGATCCCTCGGATCACGCCTACAGCCTGTTCTATCGCGGACTGCTCCTCGCAGAAATGGGCGACGAAGAAGGAGCCCTATCACTGGTATGGAATAATCAGTCCGGTCAATCCCGCAGTGCACAGGACATCTTCTGGGAAGCGCTCACGCTGCGATTCCTGGGGCATGGGGCCGAAGCAGTGGCGTTGCTTCGGGAATCCGCAGCGGCGTTTGAGAGCGGCCAGCTTGCCGACGAGCCGGACGTCAAGGCGTGGAATGCGGCGCTTTACGCGTATGACGTCGACCTGGTCGGTCTTGATCAACTCTTGGAAGCGGTAAACGACCCGGTGGCTCAAAAAGGAAGGTTGGGAGAGGCGCATTTTCACGCAGCGGCGAGGGCAGTCGAGGCCGGAGATATGGATGCCGCAGCGCAACATCTCGAATCTGCCTATCGGTCGTTTGATGGGGAGCAGGGCTACTCCTATCACGGCAAGGCACTCCGGCGAAAACTGTTGGCCGAAGAGGGCCTGCTGTTCCGCTCCGGCAAGCCCTCTGGAATAGGACTGCCGAGTGACCCCTGATTGGCGCAGAGTTTTCAGCGGAAATGGAAGGGGAAGTGGGTAGACTGATGAACCGGAATCGAATGTCAACGACACGGGCGATGCTCATAGCTTGTGTTTGTGTCTGGCACGCGGGATCAACGGTGGCGGATCCGCCGATCCAACCATTACCTTCTCCCGCTTTTTCATTCGATGCGAGTTCGCCGAAGGTGGCCGACGGACAGGTTCATGCGGATGCGCTTCTTGGACTCAATAACGAAGCACTCCAGGTCATGCGGGAAGGATGGGAATTCGGTCTTGGCCTCGCCGATGATGAGATCGACGGACTCTCACTGGCCAACAGTGACCACGTGCCCTCGGCCCGGTTCTCCCTGCTGTTCAGCGTCGATCGCTCTTCTCCAGGATTGGTGGCACCCGACGCGGAACTGGTCGCGCTGGGCATTCCCTACAACATCCAGGATCAGGCGGCACGAGGTCACGCCGGCGGCGACCAATTCCTGTCCACGGCCCTGTACTCCTTGACGCTTCCCGTCGAGAGTGACACGTGGAACAGCGTCCTCGTGCGGAATAACTTCGACGAAGGAGGCACGGACTTTGTCGCTGACCCACCCGTCAGCGCCTACGAGGTGGTTGTTGGCGCACCGCAGGATGACGTGGATGCCACGGTCGTTGCCGGGGAAGGAGATGAACTCTACTTTACGGTCTCTCGTGCATCGCCATCCCTCGCCGGCCTTCAGGGGCGGCCTTTCCCCAGCGGCGCTGATGTCTTCCGCTTCCTGCCTCCGGGGCGACGACTGGATCGGTCTTCCTCCACGAAGCCGTCGGATCCACCGCAGCCAGTAAACGGAGCCTGCCAGGCTGGCTGCGTTCAGCAGGCTAACGGCTATTACGGCGATTGCCGCAGCCAGGGAGGATCCGTCGAAGGCTGTGCCGCGGGGGCACACGCCTTGTTGGACGACTGCCTGCAGACAACGTGTGCAATAACGCCGCCCGCTCCACCCGGCCTTTATGCCACTGCTGTCGAACTGGGACTGGTTCCCGACGATGACGTCGACGCACTTATCGTATTTGATACGAACGGGAACGGGTTGTTCGATGGCGATGACACGGTGCTCTTCTCGCTGACGGCCGATTCTCCATCCTTGACTTCCATTCCCGGGGTCAGCATCAGCGCGGGAGCTGCCGATGTTTTTGTCGTGCAATTCGGCGATCCGGGCCCCGCGCTGTTCGCTGCCGCCACGGAGCTGGGACTCGGAGACTCGCAAGACAACATCGACGCCCTTGATTACCTGATCTGCGATGATTCCGCTGTTTGCGCCCTCACGCACGGCATTCGGGCCAATGACGCCATACCAGCCGCCTCCCAGTGGGGACTGCTAATCATGGCCCTGGGCTTGATGACGATGGGCGCGGTCATTGCGAGGTCAACAAGGTACGCCTGACATGTTCATGTGGGCCCGCAGCTGAGATTCCGCGGCCAGGTCTCCGCGTCAGGCCAGCGCCGCTTTCAGAAGTAAATCAAACGTCCTCAACGGCAGAAGGTTTCACCTTGTCGGCCCGAAATCAATGGCACGCGAGGGCGGGGCTTGCCGGCACGTCCGAGCGATGGGTTCCATGACCTGATTACCTGGGCAACGGGAGAGATTTCGAGGTAGCGCATTGCCATCAGTGTCTGGCTGAAGCCTGAAACGGCACCTACACGGCGCGAACAGCCGGAGTGGGTGGCGAAAGCGAATCTCCGCAGGGCATGGAAGGGCTGTCGGTCAATAAGCCCATACTCGATAGCGCATCGCGTAACCTCGCCATTCTGGTTCATGTTGAGCTTCTCCAGAATTCGAAGGCCAAATGTGCTGATGGTCTTGACGCTCAAGCCGAGAGAATCGGCGAATTCGCCTGCGCTCCGCCGGCCGACTTGCCTCGTTGTTGTAGCCTGCCGCTCCAGCTTGAATCGCCCGAACCACACCGCCGAGGTAAGGAGAACGCCTCGAGACGACCGAGAATTTTGTTGACAATCCGCGTCGAATTCGCTAAGGGGAAATCAGCCTATCGGGATTGCGTCAGCACGTCTTTACTTTTATTTGGGATCCGGGCTGTCTCTCAGCGCGGCCGCGGGTTGGGTCAGAACATCCTGTCTGGAGGAAACACGATGACGTTGCATGTCTGGTCAGCGAACGGTGTGCGCGGTGCGCTCTCGGCTGTCGCGCTCGCAGGGATACTGTTGTCTCTCAATACGGTGATGGCGGCGCCTCCGGCAGTTGCGACCGATCCGGCCGCAATCGCAGCCGAACAGGCAGGTCACGAGATTGCCGCGGCCCGGGCCCAAGGGCGGGTCAGCGTTCTCGTTTATTTGGAGGAGCAGCCCGGCAAGGCAGACACCCGCAATAGCGTTCGGGCGTTCGCGCAGCAGAACCAGGCGGTGGTCAAGCATGAGTATCGTTCTGTTCTGCCCAACGTCATCAACCTGCGTAATCTGCCCGAGGGCCAGATCAAGGCTCTCTTGCAAATGCCTGGCGTCACGCGCGTCGAACTCGACGAGTATCACCCCAATCTTGTCAACCTGCATGACGCGACGCCACTCGTGCGGGGCCTGCAGAGCCAGATCTCGGCAGCGGGCTTCTCCGTCGATGGAACCGGTGTCCGCGTCTGCGTCGCGGATACAGGTATCGATTCGGATCACATCATGTATGCCGATCGAATTGACAGCACTGCCGGCCACGACTTCTACAACAACGACAGCAACCCGGAAGATGACAATGGTCACGGCTCGCACGTGTCCGGCATCGCGGTCGGCGGTACTGGTCTGGTCGTCGACTTCGGATGCGGCGCCGGACCGCAAGACTTTCAAGGCATGGCCCCCGGCGCCACGCTGATCGGCGTCAAGATTCTCAACAGCTTCGGCGGTGGGTTCGACAGCGATATCATCGCGGGAATCGATTATTGCGCTGATCAGACCGCTTCCGGTGCCCGGGCCGATGTAATCAATCTCAGCATTGGCACCGGAGCCTACTCCGGGCTTTGTACGCATCCGTGGGCAGTCGCTGCGAACAACGCGGTGGCCAACGGTGTGGTCGTCGTCGCGGCGTCCGGCAACGAGAACAATGCCAACGCGATGGGCTCTCCCGCCTGCGGCGTCGACGTGATTGCCGTCGGTGCGACGTACAAGGCCGACTATCCGACCTGCGAGGATAACACCTCGAATTTCAACTGGGGAATCTGCATTGACTTCTCTCCCGTGGAGGATCAGGTTGTCTGCTTCAGCAATGAAAGCGACTATCTCGATGTCACTGCGCCCGGCTCGGTGATCTGGTCGGCCAGCAACGCAGCCGGCGGATCGTCGATCGTGGGCGAATCCGGAACAAGCATGGCTTCGCCCATGGTTGCCGGCTTGGCGGCCTTGATCCTCGACGCCGATCCCAACCTTACGCCCGCACAAGTCCGTCAGATCATCCGCGATGGCGCCATCGATCTTGGACCGGCCGGCTTTGACCGCGCCTATGGTTGGGGGCGGATCGACGTCATCAACTCGCTGGCTCTGGTCACGCCGTGTCAGAACAACGGGGATTGCGACGACGGGTTGTTCTGTAACGGAGCCGAGACTTGCTCAGCCGGCTCCTGCCAGGCCGGAACCGATCCGTGCCCCGGTCAAGGTTGCGACGAGGTGAGCGACACCTGCGTCCCACTCGTTTGCAATAACGACGGAACCTGCAACTCGGGTGAGGACTGCAATAATTGCCCTGCCGATTGCATCAGCGGTTCGACGAGCGGCGCCGTTTGTGGCAACGGTGTCTGCGAAGCGGGCAACGGCGAAGATTGCGTCAGCTGCCCGGCTGACTGCAACGGCGTACAAGGCGGCAAGCCCAGCGGCCGGTTCTGCTGCGGCGACGGCGATGGCACCAACCCCGTGGGCTGCGGCGACAGCCGCTGTTCCACTGGCGGCTGGATGTGCACGAACGATCCGGTCAGTGGCGGTTCCTATTGCTGCGGCGACTTCGTCTGCGAGGGCGCCGAAGACAGTTTCAATTGCGCGATCGATTGTGGCGCGGCCCCCTACTGCGGAGACGGCAACTGCGACGCCGGTGAGGACGAATGCTCTTGTCCGGCCGACTGCGGTGCGCCGCCGTCCTCGGAGGCAGGGCTCTGCACGGATGGCGTAGATAACGATTGCGATGGCAATGCGGACTGCAATGATCCGGATTGCGGCGCCGATCCGGCCTGCCAACAGGTGGATTGCTCGCAGTTCGGAGACAAGACCTCTTGCAACGCTCAGGCCCAGTGCCGCTGGGACAACAGGGCCAAAGTCTGTATCCCCAAATAGGGGTGGATTTGCTCACCATCGGTGAAAACCGAGCGACGGATTTGTCGCGACGAACAGGCGGGGTTGCCAAACGGCAGCCCCGCCTTGTACTTGGCCCTCTCCCAGGACCTCGGTCGGTAAACACTGCCATTGCTTCAGGCGCCCGTCTTGGAGCCCCGTCCGTCCTTGGCCGGAGCGCCCGGATTCGCAACAGGCATGCCAAGATCCGTTCCTTCCGTCAGTCAATTTAGTCCAGAAAACCGGAGCGCGCCGGGTCTGGTCGGCATATACCGTACTGGCGAACAAGCGAACTCCTGTGGTGGTTGCGAGGAACACGCAACCACTTCGGTTCGGGCACCGGCGCGTTGGCACTTCTGATCCCCGACCTCGAAATGCCGCGCGCCCGGTGCCCTTTTTTCTTCGCATTCGACACCGAACGCATCATCGGCAAGTCGAGTCGGCCCGGCTGAATGTCGCCCCCCTCGGAAGCGTTTCAATCCGCGTCAGCGGAACACAAACCATTGTGTTTTCTGGGTTACCGCCAGGCGTTCGCTGCCAAGAGAACGGCTCACAGCGCGAATCCACTGCTCTGCCGGAGTTGCGCCGGAGGTTGAGGATCAATTGTTCCGGTTTGCTGAGTCGACATCGCAAGTCCGGAATTTCGTTCGCATCGAGTGCCTTCGCCATCGAGCGATTCCTACCGCCCCTGATCGGTTTCGAGATTCCGACTTATCACCCGATTTTCTCAGTGGCGCATGCTTCCAATGCGCACCTAGAAGTACGAGAGCCTTATTCGAGGCCGGATACCGCGAGTTGATAGCCGTGACGCGAAGCGCTGGGAGTGCGCACGAAGCGGGCTAAAAGTACAGCGAGAGGCGGTGCCAAGATCATGTGTAGGCGTGTTTCTGATTCAATCAAACCTGCTGTGTTCTTTTTGATGATCAGCACCTGCGGGGTCTCCCGGTCGAATGGCGACCCCCCGCTGCTGCGGGCCGGAGGAGATCGCCTCGGTCGCAACGGCACGACCTGCGAGCCCGTCCTCGGATCTCCGCCGAAGCAGAATGCGTCGGACACCATTCTCATGAGCGTGGGCTGCTGGAATTCATCGACGCCCTGCTCGAGACGGAACGCGTGGTCGCGCTGTTTCACGGCCGTCGAGGCATCCCAGGTCGATGCGGTGGTCTTCGGAGTGCTGGAAGCGGGCGTACAGCCCTGGGATGTCACTATCCGGATCTGGCAGGACGATGACGGGGCCTGTCCACCTTCGTCCACAGCGACGGCCACACTGTCACGGGAGCAACATCTCACGATTACCAGCGGTGATGTCGGACGGTTGGTCAGGGCCTCACTGGATTCGCCCCTCTATCTTGAGGCCGGAGAACACGTCATCGCGGAAGTGGAGGCTCCGGACGGCTGCGCCGACGTCGGCCCCGGAGGGGTGTTCTTCCTCGGAATGAACCGCGGGGGCGAAACGGCTCCAAGTTATATTCGCGCGGATGCTTGTTCCATTCCGGATTGGACGGCCTTAGCCGATATCGGGGCAAATGACGTAAGCCTGGTGCTCTACCTCAGCGGTCCCGTAGCGGAGCCGGACTGCAATTCGAACCAACTCCCCGATGACTGCGAGATCGAAGCCTGCGACGGACGATTGTCCTGCTCGGATTGCAACGGCAATGGTATCCCCGACGGCTGCGATTTCACCCGGTCGTCGATCACGAAGTTCTCCACCTTCGGAGCGGTGCCCGAGGACATCGCCGAATCCAGGGGTAACTACGCACCGGGGTTCTACGTCCCGGACGCCAATGCAAACGCGCTCTGGCGTGTCGAACCCGAAGGATCGGCCGCAACTCCGTTTGGCGGCGGGCTGGCAAGTCCTATCGGAGCGGTTTTTGTCCCGGATGAGTTTGGCGGACATGGGTGGCGACTGTTCATCGCCAATTCGAACGATCCGCAAGCGGCAAATCAGGCGGACATTCTTATCGTCGGACCTGACGAATCCGTAAGCGTCTTTGCCGACGTCGAACTCACCGACAACGGAACGGGCATGACCGGCCTCGCCTATCTTCCGGTTTCGGCGGGTGGACTAGATTGAGGGGGAAAGGTCACTCGGCGTCTTGCTCTATCAGGTCGTCACCGGACGGTTTCCTTACGATGTATCGGGACCTCCTCGTGAGGCAATGGACCAGATCCTGACCTCCGACCCGCAGCGCCCCTCACTCCGCCAGAAAGGGCTCGATGACGAGATCGACACAATCGTACTGAAGTGCCTCAGCAAGGATCGGGAGAGGCGATACCAATCCGCCGGTATGCTTGCCCAGGATCTGCAACGGTACCTCCGTGGAGAGGCCATCGACGCGCGCCGCGACTCCAGCTGGTATGTGTTCTCCAAGACCCTCAGGCGACATCGCGTATCCCTGGTCGTCGTGATCGCATTCATGGTGACCATCATCCTGGGATTGGCCATTTCCCTGCACCAGTGGAGGCGCGCCGAAAGAGAGCTCACACGTGCCAACCAGATCAAGAGCGTCCTTCTTCAAGTGTTCGACACGGTCGATCCCGCCGTCGCACAGGGACAGGACACCACGCTGCTCCGGCACATGATGGAGCTGGCCGAGCAGCAACTCACTCCGGATCTGGACGCGCTGGTCGAGGCCGATCTGCGCAATACGCTCGGCATGGTGTACTCGTCGCTGGACGACCTGGAGCGCGCTAATTCGAATTACACAAGAGCGCTGGAACTGCGCCGAGGGGCGCTCGGCGACAGCCATCCGTTGACCGCGGACTCGATCCACAACTTGGGAAAACTGAGATTCCAGGAGAGAAGATATGAGCAAGCGTTTGAACTCTTCGAGGAGGCGCTCGTCGCGACGCGAAGGTCCTTGGGAGAGAATCACCCCTACGTCTACAACGTGATGAACGACATGGCACAGACTCTTCCATTGCTTGGCGATCCGGAAGCCGCCCTGCCGCTTCAACGCGCCGCCTTGGAGGGGTACGAGGCCGCGTTAGGCGACGATCACCCCAGCACGTTGGCCGCCATGCACAACATGGGCATGTTGCTGCGCAAGCTGGGGCGACTGGAGGATGCTGAGCTGTATTATCGGCGCGCCCTGCCCGGGCTTCGCCGGGTTCTGGGAAACGATGATCCCACGACCCTGGCATCCATCAACAACCTCGGCTTCCTGATGCGCAAATTGGATCGGCCTGAGGAGGCGGAGACCTACTACCGGGAGGCCCTGAGTCTTCGCCAACAGACCCTTGGTCCCGACCACGAGGCCACGCTGATCTCTATCAACAATCTGGCCGGATTGCTTCTGGACACGGGAAACGTGCAGGAAGCGGAATCGCTGCTTCGCGAAGGCGAACCCGTTGCCAGGAGGCGCTGGGCGGACAGCGGATTGCTCGGGGTCTATCTGACCAAGCTCGGAACCGCGCTGAGTCATAATGGAGCATCTGCCGAAGCGGAGAACATTCTGAATGAAGCGTACGAGTCTCTCATCGCGAACTACGGACTGGAGCATCGCCACACGCTGAAGGCCGTCTCGGCCATCGCAGACCTTTACCAGTCCTGGAATCGCCGGGAGCCTTCCGACGAGCGCGAAGCGCTCGCCGCGGAATGGCATGCCCGACTCGCGCAACCAGACACGAACGGCGATAGCGAATCACGCTGAGTTTCAACCCGGACATCCAACCCGAATCGAGAGCCGCTCCCTGGAATCTCCGGAGTGCGAAGAGCGATCAGGTGGACTCACCGCGGAGGATCTGAATCAGGCCGATCGTGCCGCGGACCAGCAAGCTGATTAGCAAGAGAAGGAGCAGCGCCGCAAGGGTAAGGTTCAAGACCGCCCAAGCCTGCTGGACACGGAGGTCGTCGACGGCGGCGAACGCCTGGAGCGTGGCACCGGCGATGCCCATCACGACAATGGCACCGAGCGCTCCGCGGAGGTTTCCCGGAAATGGAGCGCAGCGGACGGCCAGACAAACCAGCAGATAGATGAACATCCACGTCTGCCAGCGGGCGAGATCGGCCCGGGCGATGGATCCCACGAACCCTTCCACCAGCGAAACCAGATCGCGAAGGAGCTGCCAGAAGGCCGCCACGGACAAAGGCAAGTCGGGGGCAACACCACTGCCGGAGGCTCCGCCGACTACCGGTCCACCGAAAGCCCGGGCGACGAAGTAAATGGCGAGGGCGCAGGCCAGGAGCGGGAGCAGGCCGATGATGACCGGCCCGACGACGGGGATCTTTGGATCGGGATGCGTGGTATTCTCCGGGGCACCGGATTCATCGTTCTTGTAGAGCGTGGTATTGGTGATGGTCGCTCCGGTTACCAGCAAGCCGAGGACGTGGCCGATGAGAGCGACGAGCGTCCCGGGAAGGAGCAGCGTGTTGAGCACCTTGGGCTTGACCATGCCGCTCCAGAGCTGATGCACGCCCCAAGCGGTGAGGACGATGATGAGTAGCCAGAAAGTGAGGGCGATATAGGTCATTTCGGTCGACCTGCTTCCCTTGCCTTCCCAAGAACGCCCGCAATGCGCGCGGATTCACATCGGGGAGGTTGCGGTAAGTATCGGCGGAGAGGAACGAAATGGAGCAGGGATTCTGCGGGGCGCGCCTCGCGGGTGGCCGGTCGGGCCTCGACTCCAAACCGGGAAGCTCATCGCTCCAGGAGATCGATCACACCGTTGACGAGGGCATTCATGAACGGGATGCCGGCGAGGTTGAAGCAGGTGCGCTGTTCGACGTCGGCCGCGACCTGGCGGAGGCGCTTGGCGTATTTCTTCAAATCGTCGGGCAATTGATCCTCCCAATGCTCGACGAGCATCTGCACTTTCTCCATCTCGTCGGCATCGAGCCAGATGCCGCCGCAGCCGGTGCAGCGGTCGATGACGATGCCGCTGTCGCCGCCGTAATTGACGGCGTCGGTGGTGTCGCCGCACTTGGGACAGCGCAGGTCTCGATCGGCATCGGCGAGTTTTACGCCCGTGATCTTGGCCGCAGCAGTGACGGCGCGGCGTTCGTTCTCGCCAAAACGGGCCTCGCGGGCCCGCGTGACGTGCAGCAGCTCGCCGGGATCGAGCCACTCGCCCCGGCAGGCATCGCAGGTCTCGATGGTGATGCCTTCGTAGACGACCGGCCGAAGCGTGCTCTGGCAGGCGGGGCATTGCATGGGGAAAGCGTACGGGACACGAAAGCGGGAATCAAGGGGAGGGAGTAGCCACGGAGCCACGAAGCGACGAAGCCACGGAGGGGAAGAGTGGCAATGGGGCAACGATTTGCGGGTCAGGGATTCAGCCGCCGAGTTCGGTGAGGTGCGCTCGCATCGTTTCGCGCTGGGCGAGGAGCTGCTCCAGTCGGTCGCGCTCGGCCTGGACGATTTCGGGCTTGGCGTTGCTCACGAAGGCGGCGTTGGAAAGTTTCTTTTCTTTTCCCTCGATCTGCTTGTCGAGGTCCTGGAGCGCCTTGGTGGTTCGCGTCCGGTCGGCCGCGTCGTCGCTGATGCCGTGGACGTAGATGCGCATGCCGTGGACGGAGACGCTGCCGGCGTTGGCGGGACGCCTGGCGGCGGGATCGACGTGCAGCGTGCCAATGCCGGCCATGTGGCGGACGATGTGAGCGTTGGCGCGGAAGGCGTCGGCTTCGGCGGTGGCCGGAGCGACGGTCACGTCGAGCTTGTCCCTGGGCGGCACGTTGCAGCTCAATCGCAAGTCGCGCACGCCGCGGGTGGCGTCTTGCAAGCGCTCGAATGTCGTGAGCGTTACTTCGTCCTCAAGCGCCGGATAGCCTTCGAACGGCGGGAACGCGGCCAGAACGAGTTGGTCGCAAGACGGCGCATCCGCCAAGCCGGGCAAGCCACGCTGGGGCACGACTTCGTTCAAGTGCTGCCAGAGGCGCTCCGTAATGAACGGGACCGTGGGATGCAGTAGGCGAAGACTCTGGTCGAGGCAGTAGGCAAGGACTTGGCGGGCAATGGCGGCGGAGTCGGGACGCGACGTTGATCCCGGCGCGTCGGCGCGGGCTGGAGCCTGCGGCGCGCTGGAGAGGCGGGCCTTGGTGAGTTCGATGTACCAGTCGCAGAGGGAGTCCCAGAAGAAGTCGCGGAGTTCCTTGATCGAGGCGGAATACTGGTAGTGGGTGATCAGTTCGTGGTAGCGGCGGACGGTCCGGGAGAGGCGGGCGAGAATCCAGCCGTCCTCGGGGAGCAGGTCGCTGATGTCAAGCTTGTGGCACTGGGTGCCTTCGAGGTTCATCAGGGCGTAGCGAGCGGCGTTCCAGAGCTTGTTGCAGAAGTTGCGGCCGAGGTCGAACTTGTCGGAGGTTTCGCGGGTGACGGCGAGCTCGGTCTTGGTGGCGTCGTCGGCCCACTGGGTAGCGAATTCCTTGGCGCAGTCCTTGTTGGTGCAGGTGACGCGCTTGAGGTCTGCGGGCTGGAGCTTGCGTTCGAGCCTCTGGCCGCGAGACTTCCGCGACTGCTCCTCTTGTTTGATGGCTTGGCTCTGATCGACGAGCGTGGAGCAGTGCGGGCAGACGTACTCCACGGGCATACGGATGTCCTGCGTCTCCGTGGTCATGTCGGCCATGGTGTAGCGGAGGGCGTCGGCGCCGTGGGTGTGGATGATGTCCACGGGGTCCACGCCGTTGCCCTTGGACTTGCTCATGGTCTCGCCGCGGCCGTCGAGGATCTTGGGGTGGATGTAGACGTGGTCGAAGGGAACTTTCCCGATGGAATAAAGCCCGAACATCACCATGCGGGCGACCCAGTTGGTGATGATGTCGCGGGAGGTGATGAGCACGGATGTAGGGTAGTATTGGCGCAAGTGCGGCGTGTCGTCGGGCCAGCCGAGGGTGGAGAAGGGCCAGAGGGCGGAGGAGAACCAGGTGTCGAGGACGTCGGGGTCACGTTGAATCCCAGTTTCCCCTTCGCAAATAACCTTGGTTAAACCAAATGCCTCCTCTGTCGCTTGGGGAAATCCAGAAGGACATTCAAGCGCAACTTGCCGCGCCGCGCCTGGAGACCATTCTTTCATTCCTAGGCTGTTATGAAATTCGGTGAACTTCTCGAAAGCAAGCTCGGATTCATGGCTGCGAGTACAGAAGCGAAGCTGGCAGTCGCCCGGCAACTCGGGTCGGGCCACGTAAACGGCATCCCGCTCGCCCACCGCAGACAAGTAGAAATCTAACGCCTGCTCCAGCTGATTCCTGATGTGTTCAGAAATCCCGGCAGAGTTGTTGGAGTCCACACCGTTAAAGAGCCTAGCGTCCGGTGTTAACGTCCAGACAGATATCCTATGTCCCCACCACAATTGCCTGCTGATACACCAGTCGCGTTTTTCACTGAGCCAATCGAGGTAGCTCTTGGCGTAACGATCGGGAAAGACGCGAACGCGCCCGTCATGGACGGCGTCCATCGCCGCCTGGGCGAGGCCAGGAGTTTTCGAACCATCGCCAAGCGATATAGATTCAGCACCGTCTCCGGTGCGGACGAACCACTGATCCGAAAGAAACGGCTCGATCGGGGTCTTGCTGCGGTCGCTGTGGCCGAGTTCGATGTCGCGGTCTTCGACTTCCTGGAGGAGGCCGCGGGCGTCGAGATCGGCGACGACCTTGGCGCGGGCCTCGGTCGCGAAAAGGAGTCCGGCGTATTCGGCGCTGTGGGCGTTTTCGGCGGAGCCGGAAAGGACCGGAGCTGCGCCGGGGTCGGGCTCGATGATCGGAGCGACTCTGCCGTCGGGCGAGAGCACGCTGATCATGGGAAGATTGGGCTCACGGCGCACGGCAACCTGGTAGTCGTTGGGATCGTGGGCGGGTGTGATCTTCACGCAGCCTGTACCGAGCAGCGGGTCGGCCCATTCGTCGGCAATCAGCGGAATGCGGCGCTCGACTAGTGGCAAGCGAATCTGCCGGCCGTCGCGGGCCATGGCGGCGAGGGTTTCTAGCAGTTCCAAATGCGATTCACGGCGGGCGCGAACCTGTTCGATACGGGCTTCGATCTCGGGCCTTTCCTTCGCAGGCGCGGAAACCAGCGCGGCGGAGAGTTCGCTTTCGCGCTTGTCGAGAACCTCGCGGGGATTGGGGCAAACGGCAACTGCCGTATCGCCGAGCATGGTTTCGGGGCGCGTCGTGGCGATGACCACGTGCTCGGGCTCGCCGGGGCGCGGGTCGATCACCGGATAGCGGAAATACCAGAACTTGCCCTTGACGGCTTCGTAATAGATTTCGTCGTCGGCGACGGCGGTCTGGAGCTCGGTGTCCCAGTTGACGAGGCGCTTGCCGCGGAAGATAAGGCCGTCGCGGAAGAGGTTGAAGAACTGCTGGCGGACGGCGCGGGCGAGGCCGTCGTCGAGGGTGAAACGGTTGCGTTCCCAGTCGCAGGAGCAGCCGAGGAGCTTGAGCTGGCTGAGAATGCGGCGCTCGTATTCGCCCTTCCATTCCCAGATTCGGCGAACGAGCTCGTCGCGGCCGAGGTCGTGGCGGCTCTTGCCTTCCTGTTCGCGGATGCGGCGCTCGACCACGGCCTGGGTGGCGATGCCGGCGTGATCGGTTCCGGGCTGCCAGAGTGTATTGAAACCGCGCATGCGGTAATAGCGCACCAGGATGTCCTGAAGCGTATTGTTCAGGGCGTGGCCGAGGTGCAAGGCGCCGGTGACGTTGGGAGGCGGGATGACGATGCAGAAGGTGCGCTCGCGGGGCGTGGGCGGGTCCGTCCGGGATCGGAACGCCCCACTGTCTTCCCAGGCCTGGTAGACCGGGCCTTCGACGGTCCGGGGGTCGTAAACGGGTTCGAGAATGGTGCGATCGGTCATGATGCGTTCGGGTCCAAAGTTGGGTCGCCGACGGCGACCCTCGCGGAAGCACGATATTCGGGTTCGAAACGTGTGAAGGTAGGTAGGCGGCGGAAAAAGTCAATTGGAGGAAGCCACAAGGCGACGTAGCGACAAAGCCACAAAGGGTGCGAGGCGAGCGGCGGGCAACAGGAGGAACAATCCCTGGCAGGAGTCACGCAAATCCGTGTGCCACTGATCTTGAGCAGTTTCCCGCACTACGACTCCGCAATCTTGCGGCTCACGATTTCCAGGATCTCTCGCTCACGGGCAACGGCGCGGTCCTGCATATCGCGGCCGCGCTTGAGGCGGTCGTCCATCCAGGCCTTGTCCTTCACGCCGGAGGCGTTGATCTGCACGTTGAGGTAGGCGCCCATGACGGCCGACCGGGCGGCAAGGGCTCCGACACCGGCGTCGGACACGGAGTTGGGATTGCCGATCTCGGCCATGGCGCGAATGACGTCCATGGCGGCCAGTGACACCTCCATGACCCGGAAGGGCATGTTGATGGCCTGCTTCGTGGCCTGTTCGATGGCAGCGCTTCGGGCCTGCTTCTCCTCCTCCGAACTCTTGGGCAAACCGAACGCGGCCATGAGGTCGTTGAAGGCGTCGGTGTCGGCGTCGATGAGGTGGAGCAGCTCGTCGTGACAGGCCTTGCCCTTCTCGGCCCAGTCGGAGAATTCCTCCCAGCGATCGTCCCAGCCGCGCTTGTGGGCGGAGAGGTTGGCGACCATGGTAGCGAGTGCCGCGCCCATGGCACCCATCGAGGCCGATATGGAACCGCCGCCGGGCGCGGGCGATTCGGAAGCGGTCTCGTGGACGAACCCTTCGAGGGTGAGATCGACGAGACGTTTCTTCTTAGCCGCCCCACCGGATTTGGCGGCGATGGCGTACTCGATGATCTTTTCTTCGGGCTTGAAGGGATAGAGGTCGTCGAGCCCGAGCGACTTCACGGCAATCTTGATGATCTCGTCGTCCGCGATGCCGGTAGAGCGCTGTTGCTTGCGGAGGAAATACTTGCCGGCGTCGAGCATAGCCTTGAGGGGGACGAGGCCGACGAGTTCCGAGCCGGTGACGCGGATGCCACGGGACTCGGCCTTGCGACAGCACTCTTCGAATGCGACATGCACGGGAGTCACGCCAAGATTCGTCAAGTTGATGGAGATCTGGGCGACGCCGTACTCCTCGATGAACCAGCCGATGGCCTTGACGCACTTGAGCGAGCCGGGGATCCAGACGGTGTTGCCCTTTTCGTCCTTGACGATGGGGCCGGTGAGAGGATTGCCCTCGCGCTTCTGTCGGCCTTTCTCGCGGATGTCGAAAGCGATGGCGTTGGCCCGGCGGGTCGAAGTCGTGTTGAGGTTTACATTGTAGGCAACGAGGAAGTCGCGGGCACCGACGGCGGTGGCACCGGACCGGGTATTGAACTTGGCTGGGCCGAAGTCGGGCTTGCCTTCGGGTCGGGCGAGCTTGTCGGGCAGGCCCTCGTATTCTCCAGCGCGAACGTACGCGAGGTTGCGACGCTCGGGGCGGGTGGCGGCGTTTTCGTAGCAGTAGATCGTCAGCCCGACTTCCTCGCCGAGCCGCTCGGCGAGCCTGTGGGCGAACGGAACTACCTCGTCCATGGTGATGTCGGCGACAGGGACGAGCGGGCAAACATCCATGGCCCCGAAGCGGGGATGCTCGCCCTTGTGCTTGCTCATGTCGATGACTTCAGCCGCCTTACGTCCCGCACGGATGGCGGCCTCGATGACAGGCGCGGGTGGGCCAACGAATGTAACCACGGTGCGATTGGTGGCTTTGCCGGGGTCGACGTCCAGCAAGGTGACGCCGTCGACGGATTCGATGGCGTTGGTGATCTGCTTAATCACGGCCGGGTCACGGCCTTCGCTGAAGTTGGGAACGCATTCGATCAGGGGTTGCTTCATCGGATGAAATCCCTTCGCGAAAATCAGGCCGTCGTGCGGGTCACGCCCGAAATCGATCACGATCGGATCGGCGACTGCACATCGGCAAGGTAACTACTGCGGCGAACGTAACCGGTCTTGGAGCGTCAATCAAGGCAGGGTGCGAATGTGCGTGGGCAGGTCGACGTCGCGCCCGGAGGTTTGGCTGAACATTTCCGAAGGACAGATAACGCGATCTTGAACATCGCAGCGCGCGACAGTGTGGGCCAATCCGGGACGGCTCGCACAAGATGCGATAGAGACCGGTTCAACGGGCCGCCGCGGCTGCCAAGTTCGCGCAGCGGGTGCGCAAGCGGTCGGCGTGCGGGCAGTTCGAGCGAAGGCGCAGCCACTGGTCGCACCACGCCTGGGCGCGGGCGACGTCGAATTGCGCATTGATGAGCAATTGGTCAACGGCTTGGCGGACGACGTCGTCGAGGGCGACGCGGTTGGCGTGACCGTTGGCGAAACTGGCGTCGCCGGTGCGGCTGAGCTCGAGGGCGTGCTCGAGAGCGAAGAGCCCGTCGCCTCGGACGGCGCCGCGAAGGAGATCAAGCAGAATAGGCGAGGTCAAGTCACGATGGTCGGAACACTTCATCCAGGCATCGAAGGCACTGGGCCAGAGTGAAGCGTTCGCCTCCCAGGAGGCGGTGCGGATCCGGCCGGTGATTGTGCGAACAGCACCGTCCACGAGTTCACGGGCGATGGAGCCTTCGGCCGTGATGCCCCGGTGCGGGGCATGCTGAACGATAGCACTGAGAAGCGCGTCGCCTTCAAGTCGGGGCAGATCATCGATCTGCATGAACAGCCGGGCGACGCACTCGCGTCCGCCGGGGCTGCAATCGCGGAAGGGTCGGCTGGTGCGCCGGGCGAGTCCAACGAAATCACCCCTCTGCCAATGCCGTTCCACGAGTGTCACCCAGGCGTGCTGCGTTGACGCGGGCGGCGGCGTCACGACGGGGTCGAGGAATTCGATCTTCTGGCCGCTGGTTCGAACGCGAGCCTTGCCGTCGTCGTCATGGAGAACGTTCAGCCGATGGCAGCGGCTGACGGAGAATTTCAGCCCGGCGGCAAGTGATAGTTTGGTCCGTAGCGGCGCAGGGACAGCCAGCAGGAACGCCTCAGCCGTGTCGATCCAGTGATTGTCGAGGTTGACGATCAAGGGCACGTCAACGAGCAATTGGCTGAGCACGTGTCTGCGAAGTGGCTCTGCAATCGACTCGTGTAGCATGCCGCCCCCGGCGCTGTCGGGATCGGCGGTGACTTCCAGGTTGAGTTCATCGAGAACGGCGGGCGGTTTCAACTGCGGTTCAGTCAGCCCGGCGTCGATCATGGCCCGCCAGATGTTGAGCGGGTTGAATCCGCATTGTTCGAGGGTCTCGGGTGCGACGATCACGTTGTGCGTGTAGATGCGGTGTCCGCCGCGGCCGGTGTGCTCGTTGCCGGCGAAGCAGGAGAGCGCAATACAAAGGCGGCCCGTCGGCAGCGCATAGAATGCGGCGGCGAGCGGGTCGCCGGGGACTTCACCCTCGTCAGCAGCCGGCGCGCAGAGACCCTCGTGCGAGGGCGAAAGGCGCGTGATGGCCTGTTTCTCTTCGGGACGCAGGCCGCGGCTGGCGGCGATGATACGGTAGCCTTCGCCCATCGGCGTTCGGATGGACGTGAAAATGGCCTGATCGCACGCGATCGAATTTCGTGCCATGACTCGCGGCCTCGCTAGCGTGAAGTAGGATCAGAGTCGGGTGAGTACCCACTCGAACGGTTCGAGGATTCCGCGCGGCGCGACGTGGAGCGGGTAGGGAATGACGTTGTCGTGTTCGTCCGTTCCGTACCCCAACGATCCGACGACGCTGGTCGCGAAGAATTCGAAGTGCTGGAAGCGATTATGGCAGATGTTCCAGAGCCGGTTGAGATTCGTCTGGGCGAAGGAGCGCGGATTGTCGAAGCACTCCGGGCAGTAGTCCGACTTGGAGAGCACGATGGCGACCGGAGTGGCCATGCGCTCCTCACGTTTCGTGGCGAGCACGCCGTCGAGATAGCTCATGAGCTTGAGGGCGAAGAAATCGGGCTGGGGTGAGCCGACACCCGCGAGCGCGGCATCCACAAGCAGGATCGCGCCCGAGCTCTTTTCCAGCAGCGACCGAATAACCTTGAACGTCCGCGGCGCGGCGACCTCGGCAGCGACGGCTTCGCCGGCCATATCAGGCATGACGAGGTCGTAGATCTGCGGTCCTTTGGCCTTCTTGGAAACCTGGTAGTAGGCCCACTGCCACTGATCGACTTCCATGGCCGTCTTGGGCGGGAACTGGCGCGATCCGAGGTAGCTGATCACCGTGTGTTGAAGGTTGACGGAATAGGCTCCCTTGGGCACGGCGTCAAAGTCGTCAGCGCGCTTCGAGAGCATGTCGAGGAGCATTCCCAGGTAGACTGTCTTGCCGACGTTGCTGTCGCCGATGACCGTGATGATGCAGGGGTCGCGTTCCTGGGCGACGGCTTCCTGGATCAGGGCCATAGGCGCGCAACAACTGTTGCAGACGATGGCGTCGAGGGTGTTCTGCTCCTCGCAGATCAGGCAGGGAATCGTGTTCGATGGCGCGTAGCTGGTATTGGCCACGGATTCACTCCTTGGTGATTAACCGTTGATCCAACTGGCCTGGGACAGGTCCATGGCGCAGCGGAAACCGGTGTTTCTCGTCCGGGCAAGAGCGATCTGCCCGGTGCGGAAATGGCTGGTGGCCTGGGTCTCGAAGTAAGTGTCGTAGGCCCCGCCGCGGATAACATGCATGGGCATCTCACCGACGACGGGCCGCCCGTCGTCGTCCACGATCATGTATTCCGTGTCGGTCCATTCCCAGACGTTGCCGATGAGCTGCAGCACCTGGTTGGGTGCGGCACCCTTCGGGTAGCTGCTGACGGGCGCGGTGTCGGCAAGGCGCGCCGACCAGATATTGCAGCGCGTATTGTCCATGGCATCGCCCCAGGGGAAGCGGCGCATGAGGTCGGCGGAACTGTTGATGTGCCAGCTCGCGGCCATCTGCCACTCCATTTCCGAGGGGAGCCGCTGGCCGACCCAGAGGGCGTAAGCTTGGGCTTCGTACCAACTGACCCCGACGACCGGATGGTCGGCGTAACGAACGTCGTGTCGGCCGTGGCGCCACAGACGCGGGCCGGGCTCACCGGTGAGGTCCTTGAGCTCGATCAGGTGAGGCCAGATTTCTTCCGGCCAGTAGTCGAGATCATCGTACCCGCCGGCATCGACGAATAGCTGGAACCGGGCGTTCGTGACAGCATGGACATCGAGCAGAAAGGGGTCGATGCTATGAGATTCCTCGGGGGCGCCGGGCTGGCTCGTAAGCGTCTTGACGATAGAGACTCGCCCGGCCGGTACGAGTGCCATGTGGCGCTCGAGCGCTCGCCGGGATTCCTGAACGATGGCGGGCCCATTGGGATGGGTCTGCCACTTCTCTTCGTTACGGGCGACCAGCGCGTAGCGTTCCTGCTGGAGCAGGCGCTTGAGCGGATCGTTGTCGAGGGGAAGCTTGGGTGCGGCCTGGAAGGTGTCCGGACCGCCGTGAAGGACGGCCGATTGTTCCGAGGTCCGTCGCTTGGGCCGCTGCGTCGCGGCTCCCTTTTTCTTCGCAAAGGGCCAAAGTCCCATGATTTCGTCTCTCGCGGATGAGCGGGTGTCGACTCCGTGGCACTAAACACCGATGGCCCGGCGCTTGGCATCGCGCCGGAGTTTGCGGAACTGCTCGGCGGCGGCGCTGGACGCGGGCTTGGGCACGTCGGGCACACTCGCGGCGGCCGCCGCGGCAGCAAAGCGGGTTAGATTGCGGTCGGGTGTCTTGGCCACGACCGAGAATTTCTTGGTTTTGCTGAGCTGCTCGAGCAACTCCTCACGCTGTGCGGTCACCTCACGCTGTCCCTGCTCGAGCTGGTCCTGCAAGGCAAGCAATGCCGCGCGCGTTTCGTTGAGTTCCTCCGCGAAAGCCTCGAGCTGCTCGGTGCGGGCGACGACCTCGAGCTCGCGGCGCTCGACTTCGTGCTCGCGTGGTTCAAGTTCGCGACGCAGCTCGCTGATTTTCTGCTCGGCGACTTCCAGGGTGCGCTCACGTTCGGCGAGCAGCGCGACGGCCTTGGTGTGCGACTGCTTGTCGCGGTCAAAGCCGGCGCGCAAGTTATCGAACTCCTCGCGCCGCGAGGCAAGATCCTGGTCCGCCTGGGCCAAGCGCACTTGCTCGGCCTGCAGCTCGGCACGTTCGCCGTGAACCTGGGCTTCAATCTCCTCGAGCTTGGAGCGCTCCAGGTCAATGCCCCGACGGCGCTGTTCAAGCTGCGTACGCTCCTGGTCCAACGCCGACCGCTCGGTGTCCAGTTGATCGCGCTGATCACGGAGGTTTCCCGCTTCGACGCGAAGTTGTTCCTGCGCAGATCGAAGGACGTTTCGGGCCTCGGCGGCGAGACGCCCCACGTCCTTCGGATCCGGCGCATGTTTTTCGGGCTTTTCTTGAGTTCGGTCCGTCACGCCGACACCCCCTTGCTTGAAGTCGGCTAGGAACG
This sequence comes from Phycisphaerae bacterium, assembly GCA_024102815.1. Taxonomy (NCBI): domain Bacteria; kingdom Pseudomonadati; phylum Planctomycetota; class Phycisphaerae; species Phycisphaerae bacterium. The sequence continues at coordinate 33,797 of JAGFJJ010000059.1, read as the reverse complement.
CCCGTTTCTTCAGCATTCCGCCCTTCAGAGACGGAATCCTGCCGGACGGGTCCGCATTCGCAGACCTCACCGGAAACGTACGATACGTGCGCCGACATCGGGGCCGAATAGGCCAATGGAAATCGCGCCCTGCACTGCGAAGGCGAATGAAGCGAAGTATCGGACTACATCCGTAAGCGCAATTGACCATTGTCAATAGCACATAATCGCAGATGTTCCCATACGGCGGCGCCTTTGTGTACGGACGGCACGGTGATTCGATCGCGAATCTTCTGTTGCGAAATGTAGACTTGGCCTGAGGGGAAGCCGTCCGAGAGTTCGCGGCGACGGTCGCGCGACGGGCGGACCGCCCTGCCGCCATCACCGGAGGCATTCCGCACGGACGGACCGCGCCCCGGCCCGCGCAACGCGCCCGCCGGTGCCGGAACAATGTCAACGTGATGTCACGACTGGAAGGTGGTTGCCGACACGCCGGCACTGCTTTCAGAGGACGTATGCTCATGTCGCAACCGGCCATGCATCCCGACGAAATCATCGCCGCCGTGGACGCTGCGGTCAGCCGCTTCGAAGACGGGCTGTCGGACTACCAGAATCGCTTGAGCGCCTGGTCCGACCATCAATACGACCTGCTCGAGCTGCGCGCCGCGAAGGATCGCGACCGTTCCACTGCTCGTCAACGGGAATTGGAGGAATGGGAGGCGCGACTGGCATCGCGAACACACGAACTGGACCAAGGCGGCGCAGCCTTGGAACAGGAACGAGCAGATTTGGAGTCACGGGAATCGGAGCTTGAGGCTCGCACCGATAATCTCGAATCGAGGGAGAAGCAGTGGCAGCAAAACCAGGAACTTCTGGAAACACTGCGTCACGAGATCGAAGAGCGCGAGAGCGTGCTCGGCGATCGCGAGCGACAGTCGAGCGAGGCCATTGCCGCGGCGCAGGCCGAACTCGAGGCGCAACGTGCACAAATCGCCGAGGACCGCACGCAGCTGGCGGAAGAACAGTCGGCACTCCAGCATAGCCGGACAAAGGTAGAACAGCGTCTCGCGGCAATCGTAGCGCGGGAGGAGGAAGTCGCCCAACGCAGCGCAGCCGTGGAGACTCACGATGAGAAGGTATCGGAGCGCGAGGCTGGCTTGCAGGCTCGTAGCGACGAATTGGACGCGCAGGCAGTCGCACTGGAGGAGCGGCGGACGTCGCTCGACGAGCGGGAGGAATTGTGCCTGAAGCGTTCTGAGGAACTGGACGCGGAAGCCGAACGAGTGGGCCGGGATCGGCAGGCGTTCGATGAACTCTGCGCGCGGCGCGAGGACGAATTTGCGGAGCAGTGCCGGGCCAAGGTCGAGGCGTTCGAGCAGGAATGCCAGCATCGTCAGGCGGCGCTGGATGAGGAGATTTCGCAGCGACAGGCAGCCTTGGAGGAAACGTGCACAAGCCGTCTGGCAGCGGTCGAAGCGGACTGCGAGCAGCGCCGTTCCTCCCAGGAAGAGGCGTACCAGCGGCGATTGGAGGCGTTCGAAGCGGACTGTCGCCAACAGCATGAGGCCTTCGAGCAAGCATGTGAGCGACGGTCGGAGGCGCTGGACCAGCGCGAGAACGCCCTCGTTGCCCAGCGGAATGAACTGCAAGCCGTTCGTGAGCGACTCGACGAGGCCTTCGCCGATCTGGAACGCGAGCGAATTGCCCTGCAGGAGCGCGCGGCAATCATCGATACCCGGCGCGAGGAACAACAGGCGGAATTTCAGCGCATCGACGAGAAATTGTCCGAAGTCGAAGCGCGCTACGCGGCGATCGAGGAGGAGCGGCTGCAGCGAGAGCAGCAGCTTGCAAAGCGCCGGGCGGAATTGGAATCGCGTGAACAGGAACACGAGAACCGCGTGACGAAGCTCGGCGTGCAGCAGACCGAGCTCGATCAGCGGTCGGAGGTGCTCGACGCGCTGGATGCGGAACTCAAGGCGCGGCAATCCACGCTCGATGCTGGAGAAAAAGAGGCGCACCGCCGCCGCAGCGAGTTGGAAGCGCGCTTCGTCGAATTTGAGGAAGAGCGGGCGGAGATCGAGCGACGCCGGGACGAGCTGGTGCGACTGCGCGACGAGGCGGAAAACCGCGCCGTCGAATTAACCAGGCAGGCGCGGGAGCGCGAGGCAGCGCTGGCCACAGAGCGCGATACGATCGGAGAACAGTGGCAACAGCTCAACGCTCACCAGGCGGCACTGGATAAGCGATCACAGCAGCTTGACGAGCGCCGCGCCGATCTCGACCGCATGATCGCCGAGTTCCAGCAGTCGCGATCGCAGTTGCGCATCGAAGAAAGTGAGCGCTCCACTACGCTCGAAGAGAATGAGCGGAAGCTGGCCGAGGCGCTTCGCGAAGTCTCGCAGCGAGGCGTCGCGCTGGATGATCGCGCCCAGGCGCTGGAGGCCCGCGAACGCGAGTTCGAGCAATTGCTGGAGAAGACGCGGACTGGCGAACAGCGCGTGGAAAACGAGCGGAAACGTCTGACCGAGGAAAAACAGCAGATCGAACGCTCCCGCCAGGACTACGAAAAGGACCACGAAGGACTGCGCTCCGAGCGCGACGCCATCGAACAGATGCGACGGGATTTGCAGGAAGCGCGGGCGAACTTCGAATCGCAGTCCGCCCAGCGGGCCGCCGAAATGGCTGCGTCCGAGCAGTCATGGCAGCAGGAAAAGCAGGCCCTCGAGGACAGAAGCCGTGCCCTGAATGAGCGCGCTCGCGAACTCGATCAACGAAGCGCTGAACTCGACCGCGCCCGACAGATGATCGACCTCGAGGCGGGAGCACAAAGCGAGCATTCCAACGAGATCCAGCAGGCCCTGGATCGTGCCCGGGCGGAACTGGATAGGAAGCAGGCCGCGACGGCCGAGGCAACCCGGGAGCTCGAGGAACGCGCCGCAGCGCTCGAGGAACGGCTCCGCGCGGCCGATGCCCGAGACGCGGAGTTCCAGCAGACACTCCAGACTGTACGTGATCGGGAACTGGCCCTGGCGCTTCAGCAGACGGAGATGCAGGAACGCATCGATGCCATGGAGCGCAACCGTCACGATGTGGACGAACAGCGGCGGGAGCTGGACCGCGTGCGCCAGCAAGCGGAGCAGTCACGCAACCGAGCGTCCGAAGAAGCAGACCTCGCCGATCGCGAGCGGGAAGAAGCACGGCGGCAATTGGCCGAGTCAAGAACCGAGCTCGATGCCAGCCAAGCCAGGGTGCGCGAGTTGGAGGCACAGTTGGCGTCGTCGCTGCAGGTGGATTCGCAGAGCACGAACGATTTGGAGCAGCGTCGGGCCGAGTTGGACGCCAGGGCTGCACAGCTCGAAGGTGAGAAAGAAGAGGTCCAAAGGCTGCTTCTCGAGCTGGAGTGTCGCGAGAATGCGGTGTCTCAGGCGCTGGCTGAATCCGGCCGGAGCGCTCCCTTCGACGCAACCGCATTCCCGGAGGCAAACTCTTCGGCACATGCCGCGGTAGGACAGTTCTGGTCAACGATGCAGCAGCCGGCGGAAACCTCGCCCGCCAACGCCGATTCGACCACAAATTTACCGGAAGTGTCAGATGCCAATCACTTGTCGGACCCGGAGGCCGCACAGCCCCTCGCAGAGGTCGAATCGACGCCGCTCGCCGATGACTCGACGGAACCCATCGCGGAAGAAATGGTGCCGGAGCAATCTGTCGAATCCACGGTTGACGCGGAGCAGGACGAGAATATCGACACTTACTCGGCCCTTCAGGCGGCGCGCAAGGCCGCCCAGGCAGAAATCGACGCAGCCAATGCTGAGCCGGCGCCGGGATCGACGTCTTCCACCCGGGACGAGCCGGAGGCTGATTCGCCGGAGGACGAGCCACTGAAGTTTACAACCGAGTTACTTGTCGCCCAGGCCGAAGGACGCACCCCGGGGTCACTGGACGCTGAAACCTCGAATGCCAGCGTTGATCTCGACCCCGAGACGACCAAGAAACTGCGGATGTTGCGGCGCCTCAATCCCGGAAAATCCGACGCCGCACTCCTGGAACAGCTTGCGGCGGAAGAGCGCGGAGCCAAGGGGTCGGGCAAAGGCAAAAAGGGAAAGAAGAAAAAGGGCTGGTTCTTCGGCTGATCCGTGACAAACTGCGACACTGCATTGACACCCCGGCGGCCATATCGCTATTCTGGCCCTTTCGGGTCGGTTCGGTATCGGTTCTTCAAAGCGCTGGGAGAGTGTGTCATGCACGTCCACGAGAGCATTCTTGCGACCATCGGCAGAACCCCGCTGGTGAAGGTCAAGCGAATCATCCAGGCACCGGCTGAGGTCTACGCCAAACTCGAGTTTTTCAACCCGCTTTCCAGCGTCAAGGACCGCATCGGCGCGGCAATGATCGACGCAGCCGAGCGCGAGGGCCGGCTCAAGCCGGACACCATGGTGGTCGAACCCACGTCGGGCAATACCGGCATCGCGCTTGCGTTCGTATGCGCAGCCAGGGGCTACAAGCTCACGCTGACGATGCCGGAGAGCATGTCGGTGGAGCGGCGGATGGTGCTCAAGGCTCTGGGCGCCCAGCTCGTGCTCACACCGGCAGCCGACGGCATGAGTGGAGCGATTGCCACGGCAAAGAAGATCATGGAAGAGACGCCGAATTCCTTCATGCCGCAGCAGTTCGCCAATCCGGCTAATCCGGAGATTCATCGCAAGACAACCGCCGAGGAAATTTGGAAGGACACTGACGGCAAGGTGGATATTCTTGTATCCGGCATTGGGACCGGCGGTACGATTACGGGCACGGGCGAAGTAATCAAGTCGCGAAAGTCCTCGTTCAAGTGCGTGGCGATTGAGCCGGAGTCGTCACCTGTCATTTCCCAGAAGCGGGCGGGCAAGCCGCTCCAGCCAGGCAAGCACATGATCCAGGGCATTGGCGCCGGCTTCATTCCGGATGTCCTCAATCTCGACATCATCGATGAAGTTGAGACCGTTACCAACGAGGACGCATTCGCCTGGGCGCGCCGGGGGGCGAAGGAAGAGGGCATCCTCTGCGGGATTTCCTCAGGCGCAGCCCTGTGCGTGGCCGATCGCGTGGCCAACAAGCCGGAAAACAAGGGCAAGGTGATCGTGGCTATTCTGCCCAGTGCCGGCGAACGCTACTTGTCGACACCGTTATTCGAGTCGTAAGCAGCGCGGAACCGTCTCGGCGTCCACGTTGCGCTGCAGCAGCGGCCGTCTGCCCGGCAACGGAGATCGCCTGATGCCGTCGGAAGGGCAGTACAAGGAACTGCGTCGACAGATCGAGGAGAACCCGGACTGCTGCGGGTTTGCGCCGTTCGGTGAGCACTGTTCGGACGAACTGTTGGCCTTGGCTGAGGAGCGCTTGGGACTCCCCTTACCCCCGTCCTATCGCTGGTGGTGCCGGCATTTCGGCGGTGGGATATTGGGCTATTCCTACGAGCTAAGCAGTGTTTACTGGGAAGGTCCCGACGACCCGTGCCCGGCAGGCGATATTGCCTATCTGGCCAAAATCAACAGGGAAAACAGCGGCCACGGCACGGAACTTCTGGAGCTGTTGAACCACGACGGCGACGAGGTCTTCTACTTCGATACGACGCGTCGCGACGATGAAGGAGAATATCCGGTCGTCGTACGTTACGCGCCCGGTTCCTGTGAGCCGTATGCCGCGAACTTCCTCGAGTTTCTGAAGAAACGCATTGAATTCATGGGACAAGCCTAGCGACCCGGACTCTCGCATTGCTCCGGAATGGCCGTTTCCGGATCGGTTAGTGTTTGGCAGCCAGATTCGCGCAGACCAGCTCTTTGTCGTTGCGGGCGAAGACATGGCCGTTGGCGAATGCCGGGTGCGACCACGTCACCCCTCCGCGCTGGCGCAACTGGTCCAGGGTGGGCTCCAGCAATTTGGCACGGCTGATTTCCTCATAGCCGGACGGCGATAGCCGGGCGATGATCAGCTCGCCGCGCTCGTTGAATATCCAGACGCGATCGCCCTGTTCGACGATGTGGGCCGTGCTCCAACGTGCCTTCGGCGTTACGTCCAGCGACTCCCAGACGCGCTTGCCTGTCGCCAGTTCCAGGCAACGAAATTCGCCATAACTGTCCACCCCGTAGATGTAGTCGCCCTTGAGGTACGGCGTGGAGATGATGGACTGCAGCCCGTCGGTGTCTTGTTCGCTCGGGCCGACTCGGTGCCATACTTCCTTGGCTTCCGGCTTTTCTTGATCAAGTTTGAGAAGCATGGCCCCGTCGAAGAAATTCGTCACGAATACAAAGCCTTGATGATAGACGGGTGACGCAACGCCGATGACCATCTTCGTCGGCGGAAAGGGATGCTTCCAATAGACCTTGCCCGTCGCCGGATTCAGCCCTGCGACATGGTCGCCCGTGTAGGCGACCAGCACGCGCTTGCCGGCCTGCTCAATGATGATCGGCGCGGAGTACGAAGCCCGGTCGGCCAAAGCCCGCCAGCGTTCCTTGCCCGATTTGCGATCGAAGGCGACGAGACACGCGTCGGGCCTGCCGCCCAACTGCACAATAACGAGATCGTCCTCGATGAGCGGAGCCGAGGCGATACCCCAGATGGGCATCTCGATGCCGTATTCCGTGAGTCCGTCGTGCTTCCAGAGAACCTCTCCGGTTCTCGCTTCGAAGCAATGGAAATTTCCCATCGCTCCAAGTGCATAGGCACGGCCGTCGTAAACCGTAACCGAGGCGCGGGGGCCAGCGTCATAGCCTACGTCGCGATAGGGACAGTCATAGGCGTAGGTCCAGAGTCTTGCGCCCGTCTTCTCATCAAAACAGTGGACCCGCTCCACCTGTTTGGGCACGATCAGCCGGTCCATGACGTAGACTCGTCCTTCTGCGACGGTCGGCCCACAATATCCGCTGCCGATTTCGGCCCGCCACGCGGGCTCAAGCCTCGGCCCTGCAAACTTGTCGATCAGACCGGACTCGTGCCATACGCCGTCGCCCTGCGGTCCGCGCCATTGCGGCCAGTCATCGGCATGTGCGGACAGGGTGGCAACGGCCAACAGCACCACGACGAGGATGTACGGAGCACGAAGCATTGTCGGCAAAGCCGGCATTTGGATTCTCTCCTGTCTTTTGAGCCCTTGTCCCGAACGCAGCGGATCCTAGGGGAATGGTCTCCCCGGCCCATGTCACTGGCAGGTAACGACTGGGGAGCTCTCCCACGGTCCCGAGCGGACAATCAGTCTCTCGGTCCGTGATCCATATGTGCGCTATCGAGGTTACGAGGGCAGCATCGCCGATGGGTGCGCGCAAGCACTCACGCTGCAAATATGTCGGGGTTGCGCTACGAACCGCGATAGGGAACGAGAGCCATAAAGCGGGCAAGCTTGACGGCGTTCTTCAGCGCCTTCTGCTCCTGAGCATTGGTACCCGCGCGCTTGCGGGACATCAGCTTGCTGCTCGTAGTGAGGAACTTACGGAGCAGGTCGACCTCTTTGTAGTCAACGAGCCGCCCCTGCCAATCGGAACTGTGGCGCTTGGGAAAACGCACGCTGGTATGAAACGAAATATTGCTTTGCTTATCACTGCGGGCCATGCTGACGTCTATGCTCTCTCGGGGTTTCCGTCCACTCACCCTCCGCCCAGCCCTCTTGGGCGAAGCGGTAACCGCGAATTCCTGAGCCCGGCATTGTACCGCCCATCCCTGACTCCGCAAGTCGTCGGGACGGTCGGGGACGCCGCCAGTCCCAGACGACGTGGGTGCCCTCCCGCACGGGGCAGCTGGGTGAGGACAACGCCTTTTGACCCCATCCGGGCGGACTCTTATATTCCTTTTTTCGTGCCCGACAACGCAGAAACGACCCTCGTGCAATAAGGCAGGTTCAGGCCATGAACACTCGCGGGAATTCGGATCCCTTCGGCGTGCGGAGCATGCTCCCAGGCGCGCCCGGAAACGTGCAGTTCTTCAGTCTTCCTAAACTCGCCTCGGCCGGCATGTCCGGTATCGAGCGCATGCCATTCAGCCTGCGTGTCCTGCTGGAGAGCGCTCTGCGGAATCTCGACGGCTTCCGGATCACGGAGGAAGACGTTCGGGCTATCGTCGACTGGAAAAAACACGCGAATGACCGCGAGATACCCTTTGTTCCTGCCCGGGTCCTGCTCCAGGACTTCACCGGCGTGCCGGCACTGGTCGACCTGGCGGCCATGCGGGACGCCATGGCGAGATTGGGCGGTTCCGCCAAGCGCATCAATCCGCTGGTTCCGGTCGATCTGGTCATTGACCACTCGGTTCAGGTGGATGCATTTGGCTCGGCCAACGCGCTGGAAATTAACTCGCGGATGGAATTCGAGCGGAACCGGGAACGGTATGAGTTCCTGCACTGGGGGCAACAGGCTTTCGACAACTTCCGGGTCGTCCCGCCGGCAACAGGAATCGTCCACCAGGTGAATTTGGAGTACCTCGGCCGAGTCGTGGCGACGCGACAGATCGACGGAAAAACATACGCCCTGCCGGATAGCCTGGTCGGTACGGACAGCCACACGACGATGATCAACGGGCTGGGAATCGTGGCTTGGGGCGTGGGCGGAATCGAAGCGGAAGCAGTGATGCTCGGGCAGCCGCTGTTCATGGTCATGCCCGAGGTCGTCGGGTTCCGGTTGTCGGGCAAGCTGCGGGAAGGGACGACGGCGACCGACTTGGTGCTCACCGTCACGGAAATGCTCCGCAAGAAGGGCGTGGTGGGCAAGTTCGTGGAATTCTATGGCGAAGGCTTGGGTGCGATGGGTGTGGCCGATCGGGCAACGATCAGCAACATGTCTCCCGAATACGGAGCCACGATGGGCTTCTTCCCCGTCGACGGCCAAACGCTGGCTTATCTCGAACGAACCGGACGGGACAAGGATCTCATCAATCTCGTCGAGCTGTATTGCAAGGAGCAAGGGCTGTTCCGTGCGGACAGTACGCCTGATCCCGAATACGCCGACACCATGGAGCTCGACCTCGATAGCGTTGAACCCTCGCTGGCAGGACCCAAGCGCCCGCAGGACCGCGTTCCGCTTGGCCGGATGAAAGAGTCATTTCGAAAGGCGCTCCGGGCACCCGTCAAGGAGCGGGGATTCGGGCTGGACGATAGCGCCGCCAAGAAGCACGTCGAAGTCCAGCTGAACGGCACGGCCGATCAGCTTACACACGGGTCCGTCGTGATTGCGGCGATCACGAGCTGCACGAATACGTCCAACCCGTCGGTCATGCTGGCGGCAGGACTCCTTGCCAAGAAGGCATGCGAGAAGGGCCTGAAGGTAAAGCCCTTCGTCAAGACGAGCCTGGCGCCGGGATCGAGGGTCGTCACGGAGTATCTGCGCAGCGCCGGGGTGACTCCTTACCTGGAGCAACTGGGCTTTCACACCGTAGGATACGGCTGCACGACTTGCATCGGCAACAGCGGACCGCTGCCCGAGAAAGTCGAAGAGGCCATCAGCAAGGGCGAGCTGGTCGCCAGTTCCGTGCTGAGCGGCAATCGCAACTTCGAAGGTCGCGTGCACGGTTCGGTGAAGGCAAACTATCTGGCATCGCCGCCGCTTGTCGTGGCGTATGCCATCGCGGGCACTACAGACATCGATCTGCTCAACGAGCCGCTGGGGACAGGGAAGGACGGAAAGCCGGTGTTCCTGAAGGACGTCTGGCCGACACAACGGGAGATCCATGAGGCGGTTTCCGCGAACGTCACCGCCGAGCGATTCCGCGAGCAGTACGCCAACGTCTTCACCGGAAACGAGCAATGGAATCGGATCTCTGCCCCGAAAAGCGAGACCTACACCTGGCAGGATTCCAGCACATACATCCAGGAGCCTCCGTTCTTCGAGGGTCTGTCAACTGACGTCCCGTCCATTACGCCGATCGAGGGCGCCCGCGTGCTGGTGATGGTCGGCGACTCGGTGACCACGGACCATATTTCCCCGGCCGGATCGATCAAACCCGACTCCCCGGCCGGACGATACTTGCAGGACCATGGTGTGACCCCGAAGGACTTCAACAGCTACGGCTCGCGGCGGGGAAACGACCGGGTGATGACCCGCGGGACATTTGCCAACGTGCGCTTGCGCAACCTACTCGCCCCTGGTACCGAGGGTGGGGTGACCGTACACCTGCCGAGCGGTCAGCAAGTGTCCATTTTTGAAGCGGCGGAGCGTTATCGGCAGGAAGGCACGCCGCTCATGGTCATTGCGGGGAAAGAGTACGGGACCGGTTCGTCACGCGATTGGGCTGCGAAGGGGACGCTGCTACTGGGCATTCGAGCCGTGTTGGCTGAAAGCTTCGAGCGTATCCACCGCAGCAACCTCGTGGGAATGGGCGTGCTCCCGCTCCAGTTTGTCGACGGTCAGAACGCGGAATCGTTGGGCATTTCCGGACACGAAATCATCGAAATCCCGTCGCTCTCGGATGGTCTTCGTCCGCGGCAGATGCTCGAGGTTCAGCTCACCGATGCCAAGAGCGGTAATAGCCGCACGATTGAAGTTTTGGCTAGAATCGACAGCCCGGTTGAGGTGGAGTACTACCGCAATAACGGAATACTTCCGACAGTACTGCGAAAATTGGTGGCGTCCTGATCCTTTGCGACAAGACCACACCGGCCGCATGTATTGGCGTAGCCAGGAGCACCGGCGCCGCTCGTGGTCCGTTGGGCAAAGTCCTCGGGCGAATTCTCCAGCCAGTCTATTGCACACCGGCCGATATCGGGGTCGAACTGCAGCCCCAATCCGACGAAAAGCTCGCGCTGCACCTGCCGCAGCGGATATGGCGGCTTGTAGCTGCGCGGCGAAAACATGGCATCAATGGAATCGGCCACGGCCAGAATTCGCGCCCCCAGTGGAATGTGTTCACCCTTCAAGGCCGCGGGGTATCCCCGGCCGTCGTAACGCTCGTGGTGATGGAGAATCAGCGAACGTTCGTCCTTGAGATTCCTGAGGTGCCCGAGGATCTGCAGAGCGATCTCGGGATGGCGTTTGACAATCTCGTATTCGGTGTTGGTTAAGGGACCGGGCTTGGCGAGAATGTCGTCGGGGACTCCGATCTTGCCCACGTCGTGCAGTAACGCGGCCGCCCGCAAATGAGCGATCTCCGGACCATTGAGCCCGATGCGACGGCCGATTTCTGTCGCGTACCTCGAAACGGTAACCGAGTGGTTCCGTGTGTGGAGGTCTTTCGCTTCGACGGCGGCCACCAGCGCTCGCGTTGATTCCAAACAGGAAAGGCAGGTCTCGGCACCGTCCGCGGGGGCCTGAACGGATGAACCAGGACAGAGTCCTCCGCATTGTACGCTGCGAATCCTGGCTGCATCTCCGAGGATAGAGATCAGCTCCTCCACTCCGGGCGACCCTTCCATGCAATCATCAGCACCGGCGCGAAACACAAGGCGTAACGACTGCGCCGAGCTTGACGGCAAGAGCGCCACAATCGCCCAATCAGGACGAGAGCATCGGAGCGCGCTCAGCCACAACGTGAGGTCCGCCTCGTTCTCGGGATCAATCCGCGCGACGATGCCTCGGACTGTGCGGTCTGCAAGCTCCTGTGACAGGTCGGCGCCGGGCTGAATCGGAACCGATGACAGCTCATGTGCGGCGAGACCCTGGCGGAGATTCTCCCGCCAGCAACCATCGGGATGGGCGACCAGGATGATGGGCCGAGCTTCTTTCAAGATCTATCGCTCTCCGTACCTGGTACTGCTGTAGGTATCGACCCGGACTCGCGGCGACATTCGATCTGAGAAGTTAAGTATGAAGTTAGGATTATCGGCTTAAAATCAAGGGATTTGCTGACTCTGATTCAACAGTTTCGCGGACGGGGGCCCTTGCGAAACCAGGAGGGCTCCATAACTCAACGTCACCCGGGCAAAGTTCAGTGCCACATCGTGGCACTGGCTGCGAGCACGTCGCAGCCTGATTTCGCGGACTTCCCCGGCACTGTCTCGCATCGGGAACAACCGGAGCTTCATACGAAACGCAAGCCTCTGATGCGCGCCTCTCAGAATTCGACAAAAGAGAAAAGCGAGTGCAGAAAGAGTACGGCAATGGTGGCCCAGAAGATCGTGAGGCTCACGTCGCGGCTTACGTCCGGAGATGCGAGTTTGCGGCGGGCACCGATAACATAAGCCAGAACCGCGACGAGCAGGCCGCTTGAGGCGGACTTGAGCACGACCCACCCTGTCCCGTGGGGAAGCGCCAGGCGGCTCGGCCAAACCGTTGCGAGAAAATTCTTCTGAAAAACCGCGATCGATGTATCTTCGGACGTCATGAGGAAGGCGATCAGCGCAGCATAGGTATTGCACAGATAAGCAAGGAAATTCAGCAACGGAGCACCGACGGTCATGGCTAGCGCAACGCTGCCAAACAGGTAGAATTCGGGTCGGGCACCGAAACTGCGCAACGCCTCGAATTGGTGCGTCAGTCGCCGGGAACCCACGTCCGCGGCGATGGTGGCGCCGCACTTTCCGGCGATCAGCACACTGATCAACAACGGAACGATGACGCGATAAGTGCTGTACCCGGTCGCGGCCAGCAGCTCTTCAGTAAGCAATGGAACGGTAATCTGCGTGTAGGGAAGCTGGGCGAAACTGAACGATGTAAAAACGAAACCGAGCATCGCACCCGCCAGAGCAACAAAAATGGCCGTGCTGCCGAACAGAGCGATACGCGAATAGTGCCAGAGGTAGCGCAGCTTCCATCGCGGCCTGCGCCATCCCCCCACCACAGCCCATGACGCAAGGAGCAGCGCCAACAGGGCGTCCCCCGGCGCGCGAACCCAGGCCGCAATACCCAGACGCAAATCGGGAAGGGTCGCCTGGTCGGTTTCATCCGGAGGCACGTCATCAACATCGATGGTTTCGAAGAAGTCGGGCAGTTCCGCAGCCGGTATCTCGCGAAGCCTCTGCGCGGTGCTGTCAAGCACGACGGCGCGGGGGTTGAACGCCATGAACGGACGGTAATCGTGCGTAACAACGACAACGGAGCGGCCAGGGCGCTCGAAGGTTTTGCGGATGAGATTGGCCACGGCACGGGCACGAACCGGATCGAGCCCGGTCGTCGGCTCGTCGAACAACAGGAGCGGCGGATCGAGCGCCAGTGTCCGGGCCACGGCGACGCGCTGCCGCTCACCGCCACTCAGCCGCGATAGGTGCGTCCCCGCTGGAACGCCCAGCGACGCGAGCAACTCCCGGGCGTAGCCATCCCTGCCACCATCCCGCTCCGCAGCGTGGTCCAGGGCAAATCGAACATTGGCCTCGGCCGTCATTTCGTCAAAGAGGGCATGGTCCTGAAAAACCAAGCCGACATTGCGCTTCGTATCAGAGGGCGTTTCGCCGGATTGCAGGACGTCGCCGGTGATCGTCGGCCCGCCTTCCTGTTCCAGCACCCCGGCAATGTACTTGAGCAGCGTACTCTTCCCGCTCCCGCTCGGACCGACCAGCAACACGAATTCGCCGCGAGCCACGTCCAGCTCGGAATCTCGAAGCAGGACACGCCCGTTGGGAAGTCGCACACTGAGATTGCGGATGGAAAGCAAGGGCGTTTCGACGATGGCTTCGGCGGTCATCGAGCCGTACCTCCGCGGATCGCGGGCAGGATGTTCGCAGGCAGCAACGGCTCGGCGCCGGGATCCGCGGTTCGAAGCGTTACCCAGCTCACTTTCCGATCCAGGGCAATCGACCGCGTTAAATGGACGATTTCCGGCCGAGTGGTCCCCTGCTCGTCAAACAGGCACGCCGCCGCCACCCGCCGCGCCGTAGGTCCGAAGAGCTCGATGAGTTCGTAGAAATGCCTGCGCACCCGCGGAGAGTCCATGATCTCCTCGCGGAGGAATTGCGCCGTATGCGGATTCTCCGTCACTGCTTCACGATAAATATTGAGCAGAATGGCCGCGAGCGCCTCATCGTGAACAATCTGTGAACCCCACTCCGTGAATCGATCGACCACGATGGGATCCTCGCTGATGCGATTCAACGTCGTCTCGACCGCTTCGCCCAGTGCTGCACGGTCAGGCTCGGGTATATTCGTCAGGTAGTCCGCCACCCAGTCCAACAGCAGGCGAAACGCCATTGCGTGATGCCCACGGGCGACCTGCCACACGATGCGCATCTTGGGGACTTCCGCCAGGGCGTTTTCGAGAAGTCGTGCCAGAACTGGTGTCAGGTATTCAGCCACAATGGGACTGATTCTCGCTTCGATCTCTGGCCAGATTTCACGCAGAGATTCCCCGTGCCTGGACAGTACCGCGACGATTTCGCCCTCCCGCTTCTGTACGGCCGCCTCGACGTCGGGGTAGACCGTCTGGACAAAGGCTATCGCAAGATCAGCGGCGAGGGGACCCCACGCCTCCGCCAGAGCTTGTTGGTGGAGGCGCCAGTCGCTCAGGATGATCTCTGCTGCGCGGTGCTGGATGGTGGGCGGCAGGAGCGCGGCAAGGGCATCCTCGGCAGAAAGCGGAGTCGACCAGACCGTAGCCTCGGTGGAGGCGTTCAGCGAACGAAAAGCGACGGGGTCGACGGCCAGCGGCACGAGCCCGTCCTCACTCGGAGGGGCATTCACTTCACCGATTTGCTCGAGCCCTGCATCGGAGGCGAGGTATACGATATCTCCCGGCTCGAGCGTCATGGTCGGATCGAGCTGGAGGACCACAAATTCCGCCGGGCGCGAGGCCCGAGCCTGGACGGTCATCACGGACCGCCCCGCCGCATAGAATGCGAACGCCCAGGCGATCAGACCGAGAAAGAATCGAATTCGGCGATGGCCGCTCATGACGTATTGATCGGGTGCATGCGCCTGCTCTATTCAAGCACGCGCTTTTTGCCCATGGCGACACGGCAGGTCGTGAGCTGCCCGATGTGCCAGTAGGCATGTGTACCCTGGAGCTGCCACACCGAGCCCATCGTGGGGAAGTACTCGCGGGGCATACCCTCCGGCGACGGATCATTCCAGCGCTTCTCGTCGAACATCTTGAGCCCCTCGATGGCCCTGCCGCGCGCTGTCAGGAACATGGACTTGATCTCGCTCACCGGTGGATACTTCGAAGCGTCCGGCACGCACTTGGACTGACCGCCGAACGTCCCGGCGAATTTCTCCCCAAATGCGGGCGCCTGCCCGGTGATCTTGGCGGTCAAACCGTCCTCGGAATAGGCAATGTGTCCGACGATCCACGCAATATGGTTGGAGCCGGGCACGGCGGGTTTGAAGAATTCCGAATCCGACAGGTCAGCCGTCATCTGCTCCAACAGCCAACCGCTCATTTGCAACTGACCGAGAATCACTTCTTTCGCAGAAGCCATCGTGCTCTCTCCTACTGGGTTCAATGCCCACCGCTTTAACGCGCGGCTTCCAGGATACTATTCAACGCAACAAGGTTCGCCCCGCCACGCACCGCTCCCATTCTGATCGAGCCGAGTTCCGAGTACAACGTGACACGGCCGCCGAAAGCGGATCGCCTCCCGAAACCCGACCATTCCGGGCAGCGTAGATAAGGCGTAGAATCATCGTTTTCTCCGGGGATTCCCGCGGTCCCCGGCGGCGACGGACAACGTAACCCGTCGTCGGGCCAACAGCCCTGGATTCGGGGAATAGCCCGTGCGGGATGCGATCGCCTGTTGAGATCGACAAAAAACGACAATTTGGCGCAGCGATCAAGGACAGCCTGGATGGTGCCTGCGGTCGTGCTTGCGGCGCTGATCATGGGCGCGCCAACCCTGCGGGGGACGTTTGTCGGCGGCGATGACTACCGCCTTGTGCTCAACCACGTCCTGGTCAGCCGGCCGTCCCTGGCGCATGCCGTCGAGCTCTTCCGGATCGTCCATCGCGATTTATACCAGCCGCTACCGCTTTTGAGTTTTTCCGCGGAATTTGCCGTCGCCAAGGTGTTTGGTCTATTCGAGCGCGGCGTGGACGCCGGAGCTTGGTTGTTCCACCTGGACAATGTACTGCTGCACGCGTTAAACGCCGTGCTCGCTTTCCTGCTGATTCGCAGGCTGGCAAGCGAAGAGCCCCGCGCCGAAACGAACCACGGCGAAGATCGGATTCTCTCAAATGGTACTGCAAGTACCCCAGCCACAGGAGATTACATCGCGTTCGTGGCCGCCCTCCTGTTCGCAGTCCATCCGCTGCAGGTCGAGGTTGTCGCCTGGATTAACGGCCGGATGATGCTGCTCTCCACGCTGTTCGCACTGGCAACACTGCTGGCCCTTTGCCGCTGGATGCGGACACCCTCGCCCCTCTGGTCAGTACTGGTACCCTTCTTCGCCCTTTGTTGTGCAATCAGCAAGATCCGCGTTGAACTGCCACTGTTGATGCTCCTTGTTCCGCTTGCCTTTCGCCGCCGCCCCCGCCACGGATTCTGGTTGATTTGGGCCGCAAGCACGGCCATCACCGCTGCCTTCACGTGGATCAACCTCCAGGCAACCGACGAAGCCGGCATGTTCGAGGGCGCCGAAAAAAACCTGCTTGGGCCGGGACTCGCCCGGGGTCTCATCTCCCTAGGCTGGTACTTCGAACACTTCGTCTGGCCGCGGGGACTGGCGAGCTGGTATCCGGCACCCGGCACGGTGAGCTGGACCGAACCCCTGACGCTGCGCGCGATGTTGATCGTTGTACCCGTGCTGGGATTCGCCACCTGGTGCGTCTGGAAGCTCCGCCCCGCGGCGCTGGGATTCGCCTGGTTCTTGGCCGCGATCGCCGCCACGCTCCAAGTCGTCCCCACGCGCAACGCGCTGGCCGCGGACCGCTACATGTATCTTCCCATCGTCGGCCTCGTATGGGTCGTCGGGGTCGTCCTTTTGGCGCTGTACTGCCGGGCTGCGAAGCGAGTGCAGTCCGCAGTGCTGCGAATTGGCGTAGCAGTTGCCGGCGGGATTATCGTCGCGGCATCGATCGCCCAGAGCTGGCACGTAGCCTCATTCTACGACAATCCCGTTGTGAAAAGTCGGCGCATCGCCGACCTGTTCCCGGATGCCCAGCACGTTTGGGAGCGTGCCGCATGGGCCCTTTACAACGTAGGCAACTACCAAGAAGCCATCGATCTCGCCCGCCGGGAGCTTCGCCACGAGGATCCCCGTGTCCGCAGCGAAGCACATGAGGCCGTCGGTGCCGCACTGATCAAACTCGGGCGCTTCGACGAGGCGCTCTCAGAACTTGGCAAAGGACTCGAGCTGGCCTCGGATCGCGGCGGCCCCCACTATCGTCTGGGCTGGGCCTACGAAGAGATGGGATGTATCGACGAGGCGATCCCGTATTACGAGAAAGCGGTTGAGATCGCCCCCCTGAAGAATCCGTGGATCGTCCGCTTGGCATCACTCTATCGCGATCGAGGTCGCCCGGCCGACGCCCGTCGACTCTACGAGCAGGCCCTGCGAAACAATCCCTATGAGGTACCCGCCATCCTGGGGCTCGCTGAACTGGACATCGCCGCGGGAACGCCGGAGAAGCTCGCCGCGGCCGAGCGGAGCCTGCTGTCCTTGCTGGATTGGTACGGCGACGATCCGGCGGCCTGGGCGAATCTCGGCGTGATTCGCGCTCGAACCGGACACGTGAAAGAAGCCATTGACGCCTATCAGCAAGCGCTGGCCATCGATCCTCTCAATGCCGTCGCGGCCGCAAATCTCGGACAGCTTTACGAGTCGATGGGGAATATTCGCGCGGCCGAGCAGGCCTACAAGGCGGCTGAAGAAAGTCCAGGGATCACGCTGGACCAAGCCGTGGTGATCCACAATTTCTACCTCCGAGAAGGCCGGCCGGAAGAGGCGGTGACAATGTGGGACCGGATCAAGCAACAACTGGGATCCGGCACTGAAGCCAAAGCCTACGCCAACTTCGCCAGAAACCTGACGACTTCAATGCCGAGACCGTTCGATCCCGGTAAGCATGACAACGTCGGTGTTTCCGAGTTTCCCCCGGAACTCGGACCGGACACAGCGAAGGTGAACCACCCATTCGAACATGCTTCGTATGCTTACTACCGTCTCCTCCAAGGCGCCCCGCGGTGGGCTGCCAAACGGGCGGATTGGCTCTGCGAAAGTGCAGGAAATGCCAGCGACGGCCCCGCCGCCAAAGAGCAGTTCCTCCTGGCGATGGGCATCGCCGCCGCTCGGCTGCCCGAGAGCCCCTGGCCGTATTGCCTCGCGGCCCGCGTGCAGCTTTGCGGGGATGATCCCAAGGGTGCAGCCCCGATGATCGAGATTTGCGCGCAGCGCTGTCACGACGACGAGTGCCGGGACTACGCTGATCGACTCAAAAAGATGCTCGGTGAGCTGTGATATTCCTGTTGAATCGGTCGGAAACCACCGTTCGCGAATAGGTTGCCATCGACGTGCGCCCCTTCGTCAATCCGGCGCATGCCGGAATGGCGCATTCGGCCGCTTGCTCTTGCTCGAATCTCGACAAGTGCCCGCGGTTCGCGACAACGGTCCGATGCCCGGTATAGTATGAACGCCGTACACCGTTTCCCATTGCGCGCGACCGCACCATGACACCGCCCCGCTTCGTCCATCTTCACCTGCACACGCACTACAGCCTGCTCGACGGGGCTACGCGCATCGAGGCGCTCATGGATCGGGCCAAGAGCCTGGACATGCCGGCCGTGGCCATGACCGACCACGGCAACCTCTTCGGCGCCGTCGAATTCTACACCGCGGCCCACAAGGCGGGCATCAAACCGATTCTCGGCTGCGAGGCCTACCTGACCGATCGTGATCGGCGCATGAAGGAAGCCCGCGAAGGAAAGGAAGCCTTCCACCTGCTGCTTCTGGCCACGAACAACGAGGGCTACCGGAACCTCCTGAAGCTCTCCAGCATCGGCTATACCGAGGGGTTTTATCGCAAACCACGCATCGACAAGGCCGTGCTCCGCGAGTTCTCCGCCGGACTGCTGTGTACGAGCACCTGCATCGGCGGCGAGGTTCCGCAAGCCTTCCTTACACGAGACGGGCGCGTCGCCGAGGACCTGGCGAAGTCCTATCTGGAAATCTTCGGTCCGGACCGCTTCTTCATCGAACTTCAGGACCACGGGATGAGCGAGCAGAAGACGCTCAATCCCGAGTTGGTCGATCTCGCCAAACGGCTCGGCGTCGGACTGATCGCCACGAATGACGTGCACTACCTCGACCACGGCGACGTCGAAGCCCACGACGTGCTCTGCTGCATCAATACTGGCAAGCTCGTTTCCGATGAGGAGCGTTTCAGGTTTCCCACCGATCAGTTCTATTTCAAGACCGCCGAGGAGATGGCGTCGCTGTTCCCCGATCGACCCGAAGCGCTGGCCAACACCCTGCGTGTGGCGGACATGTGCAACGTCGAGCTCGACCTCAAGAGCCGGCACGCGCCGGTGTTCCGCGTTCCGGACGACATCCGCGACGACGACGGCCAGTCCCTCGATGACGGCGCCTACCTGCGGAAGCTCGTCTACGAGGGAGCGCGGGAGCGCTACGGCGACATCAACGACGAACTACGCGAGCGTATCGAGTACGAGTTGGATGTCATTATCAGCAAAGGCTTCGCGAGCTACTTCCTAATCGTGTGGGACGTCGTGAACTACGCCCGCGAGCACGGCATCCCCGTCGGCGCCCGCGGCAGCGGATGCAGCGCCGTCGTGGCCCATTGCCTGTACATCAGCGCCCCCGATCCCATCCGCTACGAGTTGTACTTCGAACGCTTCATGGATCCCGACCGCGACGAGATGCCGGACATCGATCTGGACATCTGCCAGAACGGCCGGGCGCGAATCATCGATTACGTTCGCAACAAGTACGGCCACGTCGCCCAGATCATCACCTTCAACACACTCAAGGCCAAGGCGGTGATCAAGGACGTCGCTCGCGTGCTCGGCCTGAATTTCAATGAGGCCAACGAGATTACGGCGCTCGTGCCCGTCGAACTGAAGATGACGCTGGACAAGGCCCTGTCGCAGGAGCCCGAGCTGCGCAAGCGCTACGAGAGCGACGAGCGGGTGCGGCGGATCATTGATATTGGCCGCAAGCTCGAAGGCGTCGCCCGCAACGCCGGCGTTCACGCTGCGGGTGTGGTCGTCGCCGATCAACCGCTGGACAACTTCCTGCCGCTCTACCGCCAAGCAGGGCATGAGGCCCTGATCACGCAGTTTGACGGCCCGTCCGTCGAGCGCGTGGGCCTGCTTAAAATGGACTTTCTGGGCTTGCGCACGCTCACGACGCTCGAGCGCGCTCGCCAACTCGCCGAGCGCAGCAGCGGGAAGAACATCGATCTGACCCACGTTGATCTGACTGACCAGAGGGTCTATGAGCTCATCGCCCGGGGAGACACGCGAGGCATCTTCCAGTTCGAATCGGGAGGCATGCGCGAAGTGATCATGCGCATGAAGCCCAACCGCATCGAGGATCTCATTGCTGCAAACGCCCTGTACCGCCCCGGGCCGATGGAGTACATCCCAGATTACATCGCCCGCAAACACGGCGCCGCCTGGAACACGCCCCACCCCATCATGACTGAGGTGCTCACCGAAACTTACGGCATCATGGTGTACCAGGAGCAGGTTTCCCGCGTCGTGAATCGCCTGGGTGGGATCGAACTCAAGGCCGCCTTTCGACTTGCCAAAGCCATCAGCAAGAAAAAGACGGACATGATCGAGGCTATGCGCGAGCCCTTCCTCGAAGGATGCGTGGCCAATGGCGTTCGACGCGAGGTCGCCAACCAGGTCTTTGACGATATCCTCAAGTTCGGCGGGTATGCATTCAATAAGGCCCACTCCACCGGCTATGCCCTTGTCGCCTATCAAACCGCGTGGATGAAAACGTACTTTCCGGTCGAGTTCATGGCCGCGTTGATCACGTTTGAAATGGGCAGCACCGAGAAGGTCGCGGAATACTGCGGAGAGTGCCGCGAGATTGGCATCACGGTCGAGCCACCGAATGTGAACCGCTCGGAATACGAATTCGTCGTCAGCGTTGAAAGGGAATCGGAAGCTGGGGCAAATGGCAACCCAGGAAAATCCCGGCGGTCGATTCAATTCGGCTTGGGCGCGATCAAGGGTGTTGGAGCAAAGGCCGTCGGCGCCATCGTCGACGAACGCGAGCGTGGCGGCGCTTTTCGATCACTCTTTGATTTCTGCGAGCGCGTCGACCTGTCTGCGGTGAATCGCGGGGCCGTCGAGGCGCTGATCTGCGCCGGCGCCTTTGACGAAACCGGAGCCATGCGCAAGGCGCTCATGGACGCGCTGGAACGGGCCATCGCCGGCGGACAGCGTGCTCAGCGCGACCGTCGCAGCGGCCAGCTCGGGCTCTTCGGATTTGGCGAATCCTCCCCGGCCGTCGCCGTGGAGCCCGCCCTGTCCGCCGCGGAGTGGAACGAAGCCGAAATGCTCGCACACGAAAAGGAAGTCCTCGGCTTCTACATCACCAAGCATCCCCTCGCCAGCCACGAGCTACTCCTGCGGGCTTGCACGACGGCATCCACGACCGACCTTGTCCGATTTCAGGACGGAATGGAAGTAACCCTGGGAGGTATGGTTACGGCCTTTCGGACCGTGACGACGCGTGGAGGCCGCAACGCAGGGCGGCAGATGGGCATCGTCAGCCTGGAAGATCTGGCCGGCAAAGTGGAAGGCATAATCTTCTCCTCTGACATGGCCGAGCAACGAGCGGCGCTTGTGCCCGATGCGCTCGTTTTCGTCACAGGCCAGGTCGATCGTCGCCGCGAAGAGCCCTCGATTCGCATTTCCAAGGTCATCAGTCAGGACGAAGCGATGGAGACTTTCGGGCGTGCTCTGATTCTGACGTTAGCCGCAGGGCACGACCTGGACGCGCTGGTTGGCCTGCTTCGCGAAAGCCGGGGTGAAGCAGCAGTTTATCTCAATTGCCAAACTGAAGACGATCTGGTCGCGCAGCTCGAATGCCACGCCTCACTCAGAGTCCGCTGCCACACCGAGCTTCTCAGCCGGCTGATGCAGATACTCGGACGGGATGCGGTGACGGTCCTCGGACCGACCCGTCGACCAATTCCACTCCCGCTCGAGACGGTTTTCGCCTAACATATTTATTCACATTGGTTTGTAATCTCTCGAATTGGTTCCCGAATAGGGACAAGTGTGGCAAGAGGGAAGCCGCGCGCGAATTGCGACAGGTTCCGTACGCGATGGACGTCTTTTCTGGTGATGAGGGCCATGGGGGTTGAATCCGAGTTCGACGCCGATACCGCGGTGGTCGAGGCCATTCGGTGTGGCGATCGCCACGCCCTGGACCGTTGGATTCGGCGCCATGGCGGTTGGGTTCGAGGTGTGGTCTTCGGCGTCCTCGGGGACGCGGACCTGGCGGACGATGTGTCGCAATCGGTGTGGATGAACGTATGGCAGCGTGCCCAGGAACTTCGCGAAACCCGATCCTGGCGATCGTGGCTTTATCGCATGGCGCGAAATGCCGCGGTCGACGCGGGTCGGCGAATTACACGGGAGCGTCGAGTCAACTCGGGGCAATCGGCGCATCAGAATGTAACGGCGGCAAGCGAGTCGCCTTCGACAGGCGATGGTCGAGCGGCCAGTTCCTACGTTGCCCACACGGAAGTTCTTGCCGCGATTGCCGGCTTGCCGGCGCTATACCGAGAACCCTTTGTTCTGCGGCATCTGGCGGGATGGGGCTATCAGGAAATCGCCGAGACCATGAGCCTCCCGGTAGACACCGTAGAGACCAGACTGGTGCGGGCCCGGCGCATGCTGCGCGAGGCCGTGCAGAAGAAGGTGGAATGGTGTGATGATACGGATTCCCGAGCACATTGAGCGATTGATCAGCCGCCGTCTGGACGGCGAGCTGAGCGAAGCGGAGTTGCTGGAGCTGGATCGGGAGCTTATTCGCAACCCGCAGGCCCGAGTTTATTTCGAATCCCTGCGGGAGCTTGAGGAGGACTGCGCGGCGGCGCTCCACGAGCGCTTCGATTCGATGCCTGCGCCGGGCAGGCTTCACCTCGAGCCCGCGGCGGCGAGTGGTCCACCGCGAAGGACCGGTTGGCTTCGCCATCGGGGCTGGTTGCTGATTCCCGGTTCCATTGCCGCAGCGTTTTTGGCCATGGTTATCCCCTATCCGAAACCGGCGGTTGATGCGCCCAATTCGACACCACATGTTGCTGAACTTCCCGGCGCGACAGGACTTCCATCGAACGGTGCATTTCCCGTTCGCGGAACGGCGCCCGACAACGGAAATGTGATGCGCCTGGCAGACTGGAGCCGGCCGCAGATCAGGCGAAATACGGATCGCGGTGTGATCGGTATTCGCGGGCGCGACGGAAGTCTCTTTATCATCGAAGTGGATTACGTCCGCTCCGTGAAAGCACCGCCGCAGGGTGTGACTGTTGCGCCGTTTGAGACGTATTGATCAATTCCTCGCATGGGCGACGGTCGGAACCGCGGATCGGCCCTCACCTGTGCGAAGGGCGAGCAAAAAATGTCGCAGATGAGATTTCGACGGTCCTCAAGGAGCAAGACGATGAAGGTGACAATCGGATTGATCATGGCGCTTGCAGCGCCGTGGGTGATTTCTACAACGGCTTCGGCCATCGAGGAAGGCACGCCGCAGGCGACGAATCGTGTGGTGGTGGTAACGCCCGGCGCCGATGCCGGAGCGGTGGCGGATGCGGCGAATGGCAACGTGCAGGTATTCGTCGCCGGGGCCGACGCAACGGGAACCTGGAATGCCGCCGACGGCACGGAACACCACATCGAAGTTGTCGTCAACAAGGAAGGCGACGCCAACGCACCGGGCGTGATCAAGGTCCGCCGTATCGCCAATGCCGAAGCAAGTGCCGACGCCGCCAATCGAGGCTGGCTCGGCGTTGTTATTGAGCAGGTAAACGAGGCGCTCGATACACAGTTGAATCTCCAAGGCACGGGCATGACCATTGCCAACGTGGTCAAGGACAGTCCGGCCGACCGAGCCGGGTTGGCTGTGCATGACGTCGTTCTGGCCGTTGACGGCCAGATGGTGGACGGTCAGGTATCGGCGTTTGTCGATGCGATCAAATCACGGGTGCCCGGCGACACCGTCCAAGTGCGCGTGCTGCGTGACGGACAGGAACAGGTGGTCCCGGTGGTGCTGGGTTCACGAGCGGAAATGCCGGCGACAATGTTCAAAACCCGGCTCCCGGAAGTCGAACTCGGCGAGATTGAGGAGCACATCCGCACGCGGGGCAAGTTCATCCAGCGCGGCCCGCAGGGCGAGTGGGTGGTCAAGGAGCTCGGCGACCTGGACAACCTCGCGGACCTGCCCCAGGAGATTCGCGAGATTCTCCCGGGAGAGGTTTCCGTAACCACGCAGGTTTTCGTGACCGAGGACGGCACGAAGGTCCAGACGCGAACCCAGCGTGACGGCAGCAGTCTTTCAGTGGAGCGCGAAGGCGACGGTCCGATCGTGGTCACGCGCACGTCGGCCGCCGGCGAAGAGGACGCACAATCCTACGCGACCGAGGAAGACCTGAAGGCCAGCGACGTCGAGGCCTATGATCTTTTCAACCAGTCCGACCGCATGGTCATGGTGCAGATTGACGGAGACATGACAGATAACGGTCTCCAGTTTCTCAGTGATGACGGGAAGTTCGACATCGAATTGAACCTTCAGGATCTGCATGATGGGCTGATGCAGTGGCATTCGGCAATGGGCCAGGAGTTTGGGCAGGCTCAGGAATCGTATCAGAAGGCGCTGGACGAGCTCCGTGCGGCTATGGACCGGCTTCGTAACGAGGGCATTCTCTCCGAGGAGGGACTCGCAGGCCTCCGCGGTCTTTTGAATCACCAAGGGGCCGTTCACGCATTCGCGATGCCGCTGTTCTCCGACGTCCAGCGTACGATCAAGGCCATGCCGGACGGGACAATCGAGGTGCGGACGCGTTCCGGCGGAGATGAAGTGATCGACGTCTACGCCAACGAGGCAGACCTCCAGGCCCGCAACCCTGAGGCCTACGACCGATATGTCGACTTGCTGAACGCCAGTGAATCAGACAGACGGTAGTCCGAGTAGACATCAAGTACGAGTCGTGATTTGGGCGGGCACCTCCAACCGGGGTGTCCGCCCTTCTTATCTGCAACGCCCATCAAAGTGTGCCGTTCCATTCAAGGTAATTCTCGGACCGTTTCTCCGTGAACCCTGCTGAGCAACGAATTTCACGGCCAGTCTTTGCATTTCTCATCAGTGTATTCGAAGTTACAGATGCACCAAAGTCGAAGCGCAGGGTCGGAGATGGTCCCCGATTCTCCTCGACGAGGTACACGCTGGGGAAGGAGCGTGGACGATGTTGCGGACACTTCGACGAACGGTCGAATTCCTGCGATCGGAAGACGGTCCCACGGCAACGGAATATGCCGTTTTGCTGGCATTGATCGCGATCGGCGTGCTGGCGACGATGCAGACATTCGGCCAGCAGGTCGGCGGACTCTACGCAGCCATTTCGACTGCCGTGGCGAGCGTCTGATCATGAGAGCAACGCAAAAGCCCAGGGCTCATGTCGGGCTTTCATGTCGGCGACAATGTGCGGGTTGTTCCGCATCGCCGACGGAGGGCGCGGCTGCGTTCAGTGCGTCAATGCACCCCGTGTCGGCAATGCCGACCGGAGAGAGACTTGTAGCGCGCCCGGTGATCCTCGCGGCGCGGCCGGTGCTGAGAAATCATGCCTGCCGCGTTTGCCTGCGAGTGGCGCGTTTCGTAGAGTGAAGGCGGGAAACAGTGACGGGCGAGTGGCACTCGCCCGTGGGTTCAGCGACGAGGTTCTGCGGTGCGGCTGCTCCGCACGGGAACCGGAAGTCGCGACCCGGGTCAAGCCCGGCTGCTTTCCCGAATGCCATGCTCGCGACCCTGCGGAGGTCCGAGTGTCGTATGGAGGGCAGGCTCACCTTTCGAGTCCTGAACGACCCTCGCGAAACCTCAGGCCGCCCGGCGGCCACAAATCCAGGAGAGGAGCATTAGATGAGTCAGTTTCTGAATGTGACGAAGCGTTTCCTGAAGTCCGAGGATGGCCCGACTGCGACCGAGTATGCCGTCATGCTCGCGCTCATTATCGTGGCTGCCATCGGCACCATTACGCTGCTTGGCGGCGAAGTGGACCGCATTTTCGGTAACGTGCAGGGCTCGCTGGCCGGTATGTAATTGCCGGTCCGACCGCACGGCGCCTGCGGGTCCGTTTCGCAAGACCGGCGAGGGAGCGTCCGGGGGATCCGCGGCAAAGGGATGGACAGCCGGGTGGGCGCCGCCGAAACCGGTGGCGCCCACCTTTTTTGAATCGTATTCTCTCCGGGGGGAGAAGGCAGCGCGGCCGCGCCCGAATCGTGCTTTTCTCGTGTGACGCATGAGGCGGGCGGAGTTTCCCAGGAGTCCATCGAATGACTTTCAGCTTCCTCACGATCACCTGGCTGGTTCTCGTCCCCGGGATCCTGCTCGCTTCGTGGATTGACTACGCCCAGAAGCGCGTGCCGAACTGGCTGAACCTCGCGCTGATTATCGCGGGCTTCACGGTGCAGGCGTACTTCTTCGGATGGTCCGGCGCATGGACGGGTTTCCTGGGCATGTGGACGGGATTCGGCCTGCTCATCGTGCCGTGGCTGATGCATGGGATGGGCGCGGGTGACGTCAAGCTCATGGCGGCGATCGGCGTATGGCTGGGGCCCTGGCTGACGTTCTGCTCATTCCTCGTCGGCGTGATCTTCGGGGCGATTGCGGCGATCATCATGATCGTCACGTCGGGACGAACGCAGTCGGCGCTGGCCAATTTTGGCGTGATCCTGACGAAGTGCTCGAGCAGCAAGACGATGTTCTCGGAGTTCGGCTCGGCGAAGAGCTTCGGTAGTACGTCGCAGTTGCTTCCGTACGGCGTGCCGCTCACGGCGGGCACGCTGCTGATTCTTGCAGCGACCACATTCGGTTGGTGGGGAGTATGACTATGAAGCGCGGGTGGTTTCGCAATGTGCGTGAGCGCGGATCAGACCGGGCGCGGGGCGCCGCGATCGTGGAGTTTGCGGTCATACTTCCGCTGCTTCTCGCGATCCTGTTCGCGATCATCGAATTTGGTTACGTGTTCATGATCCGGCAGTCGCTTCAGCATGCGGCCCGCGAGGGCTGCCGCTTTGCGTCGCTCCAGACGTCGACCGACGCGGGGATCATGGCGCGGGTCGACGAAGCGTTGTCGCCCACGGGACTGAATGGATACTCCGTCTCGTTGACGCATGCTACGCAGGCCGATCCGGTCGAGACGGTGAGCATCTCGATCCCGTATTCCGACGTGTCGCTCGTGGGCGGATTTTTCGGAACCTACAATTACAACCTGACCGCCGTTTGCAGCATGCGGAAGGAAGGCGTCGGCAGCGGAAGTTGACGCAGAGGCCGATAACTTTTCCGCGGCCCGCGAATTGAGCGGCCCACAGAGGTCAGCAGCGAATGCACAATGGCCCGGCACGCGCCGGGCCTGTCGCGCGCGCCGCCGGGCGCCGCGCCGGCAACCTCACCCAGAGGCGGACGGGACACGTATTCAGCGTGTCTTCGCTCCGGGACGCCGAACTTTTTCGCGTGGTTAGTCCAATCGCGTCGAATCCGATCCGATAAGCATATGGGCATGTCCGGGGTGGCCGGGGGAAGTGGTCCCGCAGGCCGAATCGCCGGAAGGATATCGCGCTTGCAGCGTATGGAACCCGCGCGGGCGGGGTCGTGGCTCGACTGAACAAGGGATCGATTATGAAGGGCAAAGCCATCATTCCGTTGGTGCTGGGTCTGGCCGTCGGACTCGTCGCCGTTCGATTTCTGGTGGATGCCGTCAAGAAGGCACAGGGCGCCAACAGCGAGAAACAGACCATCACGCTCGTACGGGCCAAACACGACATCGAGGCCTTCAGCCTGCTGACGGACGAAATGATCGAAGAGGTCCAAACGACGGACGCCGGGCTCGTTCCGGCAACAGAACGACTCACCTCCAAGGAGGACCTCGTCAAGGAACGCCGCGTCGTGGCCAAGCCCGTCGCACAGAATACGCCCCTGCTCAAGTCGATGCTGGCACCACCCGGAACGGAGCCCGGACTGAAGGGCCGGATCAAGGAAGGCTTCCGTGCCGTGTCGGTGAAGATCGACGAAGTCTCCGGCGTCGCCTATCAGCTCAAACCGGGAGACTACGTCGACGTCATTGCGGTGATGGACGTTCAATCGCCCGGCAGTCGCAAGAAGCAAACGATCGCCGAGACCATTCTCCAGAACATCGAGGTCCTGGCGATCGGACAAGAAACGGGCGGGACGTCCGGCGGCACCGACTCGACCGTCAAGCCGGCGAAGTCAGCGACTCTGGCCGTACCAGAGGAAGAGGCACCCAAACTTCACCTCGCTTCGACCAAGGGGAAGATCACGCTTTCGATGCGCGGGGAAGACTCAAGCGTCGCAAAGGTCGAGGTGGTCGGCGAGGAAGTATTCGACTACGCGAAGCTCCTGGGGCTCATTCCCAAGGAGGATCAGGGCACGGCCCCGCCGCAACCCGAGTCGATCCCGGTACCGGTGGCTGAGCCGCCGCCCCCGCACGGACTGGTGATCTTCTACGGCTCGACGGATCAAAAGGGCAACAAGATCGAGCGATTGACTTTCGAAAACGCCCACTCGCGGACGATCATCGGCGTCGGGGACGGACCGGTCGATCGAGCGGGGGGATCGCGTTCACGGCGTCCGACGCAGTCGTCTTTGCCGTATCGTCCCGGTGTGACACCGCCGACGCATCGGCCGGACACCGATCAACCGTTGCAAGAAGAACCCAGCTCGGAATTCCAGGAGACAGAGTAATGCTCGCTACCGTACAGAAAGGCCTTCAGAGGCCTGTCCTGCCGGCGATCGCACGAGGCGTCCGGTCCGGCGCGGTGCTGATGCTAGTAACCTTCGGATTCGGCGCGCTGCCGACATCGCTGCGAGCCGCGCAACCCGCCACCCCGCCACGCGGTGGGTTTGACGTGAAGGTCGTCGATGTCACGTCACAATCGCGCCAGGTGTCCGTTCCGCTGGAGCGCAGCGCAATCGTCGAGACATCCGTAGAGGTCTCCCGAGCGGACGTCGTATCGTCGGACCTTGTTGATGTCCAGGCGGTCAGTCCGACCGAGCTGCTCCTGACAGGCAAGCGGTACGGCCGGACGAACGTCGTACTCTGGGACAAGGACGAGAAGCGCTACGTCCTGGAGGTAACGGTCGAAGTCGATCTCAGCGAGCTGAGTGATGCGCTAAAGAAAATCGACCCACTTGGTGATGTTGAGGCAAAGTCGATTTTCGGCAACATCATCCTGCTGGGAACCGTCTCGAGCGCTGAGCGGGCCAAGCGTATGGAGGAGCTTGCCAACCTCTATCTGCCGCGACTGGGCGGCGAAGGCGCGCAACCGGCAGTTCAGAATCACCTGGAAGTTGCCGGGGAGCATCAAGTTCTGCTGCGCTGCACTGTGGCTGAAGTGAATCGCCGTGCGGTGCGCGAACTCGGTATCAACGGCTTCCTTGCGGGAGACGACTTCAAGGATGCCTTCCTCGTCAATCAGGTTGGTGGAATCAATCCGTCGAACATCGGGGCAGCCGCGGACTTCCCCGTGACGGGCACGATTCCGTTCCTAACGGGAACGGACGGGATCCCGCTCGCGGATAGCACGACGCTGTCGCTGGGTTTTCCGCGCGTGCAGATGCAGCTTTTCATCAAGGCGATGGCTGAGAATTCTCTCGCATCGGTGCTCGCAGAACCCAATCTCGTGGCGACGAGCGGGGAGACGGCGACATTCCTGGCCGGCGGCGAGTTCCCGATCCCGGTTCCCCAGGGAATCGATCAGGTCACGATCCAGTTTCGCGAGTTCGGCGTGCGTTTGAACTTCACGCCGGTCGTCCGATCGCATCAGCGGATTCGCCTGCGCGTGGCGCCTGAGGTGTCCGAGCTCGATTTCTCGAGCGCAGTGCAATTCCAGGGATTCGTGGTTCCCGGACTCACGGCTCGGTCCGCCGAGACGACCGTGGAAATGGGCAGCGGTCAGACGCTGGCCATTGCCGGTCTTCTGAACGAGCAGGTTCGCGGACTTGCCAATCGCGTGCCGGGTATCGGCGATCTTCCCGTGCTCGGTGCATTGTTCCGGTCCGTTAATTTCCAGCGTTCGCTCACGGAACTGGTGATTCTCGTAACGCCCGAAATTGTCGCGCCGCTGGAGGCCAACCAGACGGTTCCCTTGCCAACAGATTCCGTAAAAAGCCCCAGTGATTTCGATCTCTATATGTTAGGCTTGGTAGAACAGAGAGAACGCGCGGAATGTACGGGTCCTGAGTGCGAGGATATGCCGGACGAGTCGACGGCCGCAATCCTCAGTCAACGTGATGAGCTACTAGTTCATGGCCCGTGGGGATACGCGGGCGCTGCGGAATTGCGGTAGTGGGAAGACCGCTGAGTGTCGATCGCCCTCCCGGAGGCGAACGTGACGCTTCATGAGCCTGTTGCATGGGTGTGTCGGTTCGTATCTGGAGGGTGGAGGCAATGCAACGCTACAGAATCCTTGGAGGGATGCAGATCGGTCGCAAACGCGCGGTGGTCGCGGTGCAGGTGGCCGTCTTCATCGTGGTGATCTTGGGATTCGCGGCGCTGACGGTCGACGTCGGCGCACTCTACAACGTCCGGGCGGACCTGCAACGCACGGCCGACGCGGCGGCTCTCGCCGCGGCAGCGAAACTCTCCGACTACGGCGGAGGAAACCCGGAAGACCTGGCGCGGGCCGTGGCCCAGGAGTATACCGAGAAGAACTCCGTTTTCGGCCGCACGCTGACCATCGACCCTACATCCGACGTAGTCTTCGGTCGAGCGGACTTCGACTCGTCCGCCAATCAGTACACGTTCACGCCGAATTCTCCGTTACCCGACGCGGTGCGCGTGCGCGTACGGCACACCGCCGATTCGCCCAACGGATCCGTTTCGTTGTACTTCGCGAAGGCCCTCGGATTCCAGAGCGCCGACCTTTCCGCCGAGGCGCTGGCCGTAATGGTGCCGCGCGATATTGCGATTGTTGCCGACCTCTCGGGGTCGCACTCGGACGACAGCGAGTTGCGTCACTACAAGTTGACAGACACCAACCTGTTTGATGTCTGGGCCAATCTGCCTGGTGGGCTGGGCGACATCGGAAGCAACTGGAATATCGACGACATTCCTGCTGAGTGGATCGAGGGAGACGGCAGCGTGCCACAGGCTGCGGGACCCGCCTGGGGTTACATGACCAAACTCGGCTATGGCACGGAAAGCGTCGACAGCAGCTATGACCCGGCGGCCGACTCCGGTCTGGTTGAGCTCGGCTACAATAAGTTCTGGAACGACAACCAGTTGAAGAGCTTCCTCGCCCAGCAGGGATACAATCAGCTCGAAATCAATGCACTCACCAGCCCAATCTACGACGCCGACGGTGCCTGGCAGTATCGCGCCGCGGCCGCGCTCGGCGTTGGCGAGTGGTACAGCGGACTGGGCGTCGATGCCAACGGAAACCCGCCACTCTGGCAGAAACGCGGGCTGAGCGCGTCTCAAGCCGGAAACGCCAATGATTGGGTAGGAGGATCGGAAGTGGTCTACACGGCCAGCCTGATGGGCCGCAGCCCGTCAACATCCGCTCCAATCTGGCGTGATTACATTAACAACTACGTCAACTCGATCTACAACGAAATGTACAAGGCCAACTCGGCATTCCGGTATCGCTTTGGGGCCAAGACGCTCACGAACTACCTGATGGAGCGTCGGGGCAGCCACAGCCAGACGCCGGAACTGGCGGATGTGCCGTTACAGCCGATGCAGGCCGTGAAGGACGCGGTCGGATATCTGGCCAACTTCATGGACGGCCAGGGTACGAACGACCAGCTGTCCCTGGAGATTTATGGGACTACGGCACGGCACGAAGTCGATCTGACCAACGACTTCGCACAGGTCAGCGATCGCCTTTCGGCGATGCAGGCGGGTCACTACGACTCGTATACGAATGTCGGGGGCGGAATCGCCCGCGGCATCGAGGAACTCACCAGCACGCGGGCCCGTGGGACGTCGCGCAAGGTGATCGTCCTGCTGACGGACGGAAACGCGAACGTCAGCGCCACGGGATCGTACGGAACGAGCGAGGCGGCAGAATCGGCCGGTGCGGCCTATGCCGTCGCACAAGCCCAGGCCGCAGCAGCGCTTGGAATTCGTATCGTGGCCGTCAGCGTCGGAGCCGAGGCGAATCAGGCGTTGATGCAGCAAATTGCCGATATAACTCAGGGCGAACACTTCCACGCGGAAGGTTCGATCACGGAGTACAGTGCGCAGTTGGTGGAGATTTTCCAACGGATCGGCGGTCAGCGCCCGGTCGAGCTGATTCAGTAAGATCCCATGCCGGATGATTGGACCCGGTCCGGGTCAAACCGGACCGGGTTCGTCCCGCGTGTTCCCGCCACCGATCCTCCACTGCTGACAACCTGCGAAAGGGTGACGATCGAGTCGATGGCCCAAGACGTCAGGTTCATTGTCTTTAACCCCGAAGAAGAGCTGACCCGCCCTCTCCGCGCGCTAATCCACGGATGTGACAGCGCAAAGATCGTAGCGGAAGTGGAGGAAGCCGCCCTGCTCCTCCAGGCCGCCCGGCAGTTCCCCGTCGACGCCATCGTCGTCAATCTCGATCCCAATCCCGACGCGATATTGCCCGCCATCGGCGAGCTTGTTCAGGAAACGTCGGCGGCTGTGTTTGCGACATCGCGCTCTACTGACGGTCCGCTGATCCTGAAGGTGATGCGGCTCGGCGTCCGCGAATTCCTGCCATATCCCATCGAGCAGGAATCACTGCAGGAAGCCGTATCCCGCGTGGCCATGCAGCGCGTGGCGAATACCGCAAGCGGAAAACTGATCACGGTCATGGGAGCTTCCGGCGGTGTCGGTGCGACCATGCTGGCGGCCAACTTGGCATCCGAGTTGGCTGACCTGGCGGATGGAAGAGTCACCGTCGTCGATCTCGACTATCGATTCGGTCAGGTGGCGACGTTCCTGGACGTCGAGCCGACCTACACGCTGGCGGACCTGTGCAACTCACCCGAGCAATTGGAACCGCAGATCGTGGAGCGCACGCTGGTACGGCACAGCAGCGGACTGCACGTGCTCAGTCGACCGGCAAACTTCGCTCAGGCGGAGACGATCACGGCAGCCTCATGTACCGGATTGCTCACTTGCCTCCAGCAAATGAACGAATACGTAATCACCGACGGACCGATCCGCTCAGACCCGAGCGCCAGGTCGGTTCTGGACATTTGCGACGTCAACCTGCTGGTGGTTCATTTGCTCATTCCGTCGGTGCGGAATGCGGCACGAATCATCGAGGCGATGCGCGAGGGCGGGTACAACCTCGAGCGAACCAAGCTGATCTGCAACCGTACGGGCAAGGAGTCGGGGTCGTTATCGGTCGAGGACGTCTCCGAAACGCTCGGACTACCGGTATACGCTTCGGTTCCGGACGAATGGGCAGCCGTCAGCGGAGCGATCAACCTCGGAGAGGCGCTCCGCTCCCACAGTCCGAAAAGCAAGGCGCGGGCAGCTATTCGGGAAATTGCCGAGCGTCTGCACGCACCCCCGCCCGAGTCCGATGATAAGGATAACCGCAAGAAGGGTCTCATCGGCAGAATCTTCGCGGCATCGTAAAGGTGAAGTGCCCGCCTGCCGGAGTCGGCGGCGGGGACGGCGAGCGCCCGAGAATCTCGGACGCCGCGCGTCTGAAAGAACCGGAAAGGCAGAGACTTGATGTTCGGACGACGCTCGCCAGCCAACACCACAGTGCCCCCGCCGGGAAAACCGCCGGCGCCGCAGGCATCGCCGCCCAAGCCT